>DATCPU010000491.1:0-5095 GCA_036569925.1 Candidatus Dormiibacterota bacterium | reverse complement strand
CGAGCCTGCCCGCCTGGATCACCGGGCCATGGGCCGGCGCCAACGACATCGCGATCATCCACCCTGATACGTGCCGGACGCTCGCCGACCCCAATAAGTTCGCGCCATGCTTCAGCTTCGGTTTCGATCCGATCGCCTTCTACGTCCTTGTCGTCATCACGATCATCGTGGCGGTGATCCTGGTCGGCAACCTGCACCGCTCACGTCTGGGCCGCGCGTGGATGGCGATTCGTGAGGACGAAGTGGCAGCCGCCGCGATGGGCATCAACACTGTGACCACCAAGCTGCTCGCATTCGCAATCGGCGCGTCGTTCAGCGGCTTCGCCGGGGCTTACTACGGGGCGAGCTTCGGCCTGGTGAGCCCTGACGACTTCCTGTTCACAGTCTCCATCACGGTACTTGTCATGGTGGTGCTCGGAGGCATGGGCAGTATCACCGGTGTCATCGTCGGCGCGCTGGTTATCTACTTCGTGCTGAACAGCTTCTTGCCCGCGTTGCCATCGAGCATCGAATCGCTGGCGAACAGTCTCGGCCTAAGCTCGCTCAACGCTCAGAACGGTGACTGGCCCGGGCTTGCAGGGGAGATTCAGCGCATCAATTTCCTGGTTTACGGCCTGATTCTCGTCCTGATGATGCTTCTGCGCCCGCAGGGTATCTTTCCGAGCCGCGTCCGCGAGCAGGAGCTCAAGCACGCGGCGGTACAGGAAGACGAAGCTGCAGTCGAGGCGAGCCACGCTTGATGAGTCAGGCAGCGAGCGGCCCCGAAAACATCCTCGAGCTGACCAATCTCAGCAAGCGCTTCGGTGGCTTGCTGGCAGTGGATAACGTGAGCTTGCACATCAAGCGCGGCGAGGTCTTCGCCCTCATTGGACCCAACGGTGCAGGCAAGACCACGCTCTTCAACAACGTGACTGGTCTTTTCCAGCCAACTTCAGGAAGCGTCATTTTCGACGGTCATGACATAACCGGCTCGAAGCCTCACACGGTTGCGCGATTGGGCATTGCCCGAACATTCCAGAACATCCGGCTCTTCAGCTACATGTCGTGTCTCGACAACGTACGGGTCGGCCGCCATGTCCGCATGCGCGCAAAGATCTGGGACTCTTTGCTCAAGTTACCCACTGAGCGGCGTGAGGAGGAGCGCGTCACTCAGGAGGCGATGGACCTTCTGAGCTTCGTCGGTATCGCGCGTCAGGCGAACCAGTACGCGCGCAATCTCCCCTACGGGCAGCAACGCCGTCTCGAGATCGCGCGTGCCCTGGCCACCGACCCCAAGCTCCTGCTGCTCGACGAGCCGGCTGCAGGTTTCACGCCACAGGAAAAGGTGGAGCTGATGCGGCTCGTCGAAAAGATCCTTGCCCGCGGCGTCACCGTCTTCCTCATCGAGCACGACATGAAGCTGGTCATGGGCATCTCCCAGCGCATCGTCGTGCTCGACCACGGCGAGAAGATCGCGGAGGGGCCTCCCGACGAGGTCCGCAAGAACCCCCGCGTGATCGAAGCGTACCTGGGAAAGTCGGCCTAGCTGATGGCGATACTCGAGCTCGAGTCGGTCGACGCGTTCTACGGCCGCATCCAGGCATTGCGCGGCGTGACAATCAATGTCGAGCAGGGTGAAATCGTCGCGCTGATCGGATCCAACGGCGCGGGCAAGACCACCACCCTGCGCACGATCTCGGGCCTGATGCATCCCCAGTCTGGAAGCATCCGATTCGACAACCGCGACATCACGCGCACAGGGCCCTCGAAGATCGTCGAGATGGGCGTTTGCCAGTCGCCCGAAGGTCGGCGTCTGTTCCCTCGCATGTCAGTGGTCGACAACCTCTTCATGGGGGCATACACGCGCCGCGACAAGGCCGGCATCACGGCCGACATGGACCGCGTCTTCACGCTTTTTCCAAGGCTTCAGGAACGGCGTACCCAGATCTCAGGGACGCTGTCAGGTGGTGAGCAGCAGATGCTGGCGATGGGTCGAGCCCTTATGGCCCGCCCGAAGCTCCTGATGCTCGACGAGCCGTCGCTCGGGCTCGCCCCAATCCTGGTCGAGACGATCTTCAGCATCGTGCGCGAGATCAACTCGCAGGGTACGCCCGTGCTGCTGGTCGAACAGAACGCCTACAAAGCCCTTGAGGTCGCACACCGCGGCTATGTGCTGGAGACGGGGAACATCGTGCAGACGGGCACCGGCAAGGAGCTTCTCGCCTCCGAGGACGTCCAGAAAGCCTACTTGGGCATGTAGAGCCTGGTTATCGGCCGGGCTGATAGCTCGACACGAACAGGAAAATTAGGAACGCGGCGAAGGCGCCGTACTCAACCACCACATTGCGGGTGAAGCTCTCCTCGACCGTATGCCTGACGAGGCCGCGATTGATGTACCACGCGAACAGCAGCATGACCGCGAAGGTCCCCTCGTTCAGGTTGAGGTAAATCGTCAGGGTCAGGATTGCCCAGGCCAGGAACATGACGACCTGGCCGACGAACAGAGCGAAGATGAACGCGCGCCGCGGCGCGATCGCTGTCCCATTGATCCTGAAGCTGCGATACGACGCGAGGAACGTGATCGTGAAGATCCACAGCAGCTTGAGGATGGTGTTGAAGGGGATGGTCACAACCACCAGGTACGCGCCTGCCAGCACCAGGATGAGCAGAGCCTCCTGGAGCATCATGTGCCCGCGCTTTTCGGCGCCGCGCAAGCGCAGGTAATCGAGCCGGGCGGACATCACGAACCCCGCGCCAAAGGCTGCGGTGATCACCGCGTACTTCCACAGCTCGGCGACGATCGGATGGCCTGCGCCGTCGCGCCCACCGGCGAGGCCGGCCAGCGTGATCGCCCCCAGCGCCACAGGGATGTAATGCTCGATTCTCGGAAATTCCTCGGTCCCGCGGAGGTAGCCGAGCAGGGCAGGCGCCGCGACCACCACCAGGCCCAGCGCGAGCACCCAAACCTGCCCCTCGCCGAGCAATTCCGACTTGAAAGCGAGCGCGATCGCCATGAGCACGGCACCCGCGAAGAGCAGGAAGCTGCGGTCGCGTTCCAGGTGCACCGCGTTCGCGGTAGGCGCTGACTTCTCGGGTGACGGCGGGATCTTCATTCGACCCGAGGAAGTCTAAGCGTCGGCAACGACCTACGTCGTGGCACGCCCGTAGCGGTCGGAGAGGCGAACGACGTCGTCCCCCTCCGGCGTCGATACCTCGAAGATGTCGCTGTCCTCCACTGCGGTGAGGCGGTGGCGCGTGCCCGGCTTGATATGGAGCGTGTCGCCGGCGTCCATGTGGTAGGTGGTCAGGATGCCGTCGGGGCCGCCGAGCTCGATGTCGACCCTGCCCTTGACTACGTACTGATACTCGTCCTTGCGCTCGTGGTATTGGAGCGAGAGCGCCTCGCCCTTGTTCACATGCAGGACCTTGCCGAGATAACGGTCGGTCACCGCCCACCTGAGTTCGTAACCCCACGGCTTGTCGACGCGCGACTCGTCGACGCTCTTCGGCACCTCAGGCATGCGATCTCAGCCCCACGATGTCCTCGATCGCGCTCAGGCGAGCCTCGACGTCGGCGTTCGTCGCCGCCTCCGAGTAGACGCGCACGAGCGGTTCCGTGCCGCTGGCCCTGAGCAGCACCCAGCTGCCATCGGCGAGGTAGAACTTGAAGCCGTCGTCCGATCGCACACGTGCGACCTTTACACCCGCGACCTCGGCTGGCTGGTTGGCCGACAGCAGGTCCAGGATCCGCTTCCGCTCCGAATCGTATGTGTCGCGCGCGAGATGGATGTCGTGGCGGCTGTACGCATGCGGCCCGACACGTCTCTCGAGGTCGGCGAGGATCTGGGAAAGCGGCTTGCCCATCCGGACGATCATGTCGGCGAAGAGCAGACCGATGAGGATGCCGTCGCGCTCGGGGATATGGCCCCGGATCGCATAACCCCCTGACTCCTCCCCGCCGAGCACAGCATCCGACTCCATCATCTTGGGCGCGATGTTTTTGAAGCCCACCGGCACCTCGAACACCTCAGAGCCAAACTCTGCGGCAAGCTTGTCGGCCATCGAGGTCATGTTGATGGTCTTGACCACAGGGCCGCCCATTCCCCTGACCTCGAATAGATAAAGCATCAGCAGCGCGAACACCTGCAGCTGGGTGATGAAGCGGCCGGTCTCGTCGATGATCCCCACGCGGTCGGCATCTCCATCGGTGCAGATGCACAGGTGGTTCCCGCCTCCCGCCCTCATGACCGCCAGGGCCGCATCGATGTTGGGTGGGATCGGTTCGGGGTTGATGCCGCCGAAGAACGGGTTGCGCTCGTTGTGCAGCTCCGTGACGCTCGTGGTGCCGCCACCAATCAGGTCGGCAATGTACCGGTACCCGGATCCGTACATGCACTCGTGCACGATGCGGAGGCCCGCACCTTTGATCGCCGCGAGGTCAACCATGCGCCCGACCTGCTCGTAATAGGAGGCACGCGGATCGTAGACGGTGATCAGTCCGGCCTGCGCGGTGCCGGCGATCCTGGGTTCCTCGACCGCATTGATGCGTTGCTCGAGGTCGGCGATGACGCTGCTGGGGGCCGAGCTGCCGGTCTCCGGCTTGTACTTCACGCCGTTGAACAGGTATGGGTTGTGGCTGGCGGTGATCACCGCCGCGCCGGTGGCCTTGCGGTCGATGACGGTCCACGACGCGACCTGTGTCGGCGATGGGCGGTCGAAGATGAGGCTTCGCACACCGTTAGCGGCGAACACGTCGGCGACAGCTCGAGCGAATTCCTCGGACGCGAACCGGCAGTCATAGCCCACGACCGCCAGCGGTTCCGGGTTTCGGGACAGCATGTATTCGGCGGTGCCTTGCGCAACACGCCGAACGTTGGCGTAGGTGAAGTCGTCCGCGACGACGCCGCGCCAACCATCGGTGCCGAACTTGATCTGCGCCGAGTTACTCAATCATCCCCCCGCCAGAAGATTAACTAGAGATAGCTGGTTTTACCTGCACGCCGGAGGGCCTCCACGACCTTCCTCACGTCCTGCGCCCGCGAGCGTGGGCACACCAGAAGCGCGTCCTCGGTGTCGACGATGATCATGTCGTCGAGGCCGATCGCCGCCACCAGGC
>DATCPU010000490.1:0-8829 GCA_036569925.1 Candidatus Dormiibacterota bacterium | reverse complement strand
GATCACCCCCCACCCCCGCTGATACGCGAAGTTCAGCGAGTTGGGGTCCGCGCCCGAATGCCACAGCGAGTACTGGTCCGGGTCAGACCCCACATCGAACGCCGCCAGCGCCATCTGATACTTCCGACCGATCAGGAATTGCTGCACCAGCGCGGTCGACGTGACCGGGGTGACATCGGCCTCCACCCCCACCGCGAGCAGCTGCTTCGCCACGGCGTCGGCCACCTGCCGGTTCGGAAATGAGCCGGCGGTGACCAGCGACACCTTGAAAGGGATGCCGCCTTTGGTCCGGATCTTGGCCCCGGGCGCCAGCACCCAGCCGGCAGCCTCGAGCGCCTTCACGGCGATGATCCTGTCGTAGGGATACTTCGCGGCAGCGGCGGCTGAGTATGCCCAATCGGCAACGGGAATCGGCCCAGGATCAGGATCGCCGCGCCCGGAAATCACATCGCTGATGATCTTCTGGCGGTCGACCGCCTGCGTCAGCGCCAGCCGCACCCTTGCGTCACTGAAATAGGGCTTGCCAACGCCATCAGAGTTCATCGCCACGAAGGCGTCGGTGAACGTCCTCACGTCCTGCACGCTGATGTCGCTGCGCCGCTGCAAGGTGCCGACCTCCTGCGGCTCGAGCCCTCCCACCAGGTCGGCTGCGCCATGCACGACGCCATCGATCGCCGCCTGCGGATCGGTGGCGGGGTTGGTCGAGTACGTGCGAAAGATCAGGTGATCCAGGTACGGCTGCGGATCCGCGTATGTATTGCGGTTGAGCGTGACGGCCAGGGGGCTGATCGCCGAAACCTTGAATGGCCCGGTGCCGATCGCCAGCACGCCGCTGTAAGGGCTCGCGGCAATCTGGGGCGGCGACATGCCGCCGAACAGGTGCTTGGCGATGATCCCGATGCGAAGGGCGAGCGGGAACGAGGCGCTGGGCGCCCGCAGGGTGAAGATGACTCGGCCAGGGCCGGCCGCGGCGATGCCGACCTGCCGCCACGAGTCGGCGCCAGGCTGTACGTATTCCTGGTCCTGGAGGACATGAAATGTGAACAAGACGTCATCCGACGTGAATGGCTGGCCATCCGCCCACTTGATCCCCTGCCTGATGGTGAAGGTGTAGGAGAGGTGATTCGGCGAGATGGTCCATGTGGAGGCAAGGAGCCCGACCACGTTCTGCTGCGCATCGATGGTCGTGAGTCCTTGATAGATGACGCTGTCGATGTCGCGCGTCGTGGCGTCCACCTCGAAAAGAGGATTGAGCATGCCCGGCGCGCCGACCAGCGCCTCGACGGCCGTGCCGCCGCGCGCGGGCTTCGGCGCGGTGGCGACGGGCTGGCAGCCCATGAGCACCACCGCCGCGAGTGCGGCGGCGGCGGCTAGACGGCTAGCCCGGATGAGCAGAGATCCAGTTGGCGACCCAGATGTTCGCGACCGAGCAGACAAGGAACGCGGCAACGAGGACCCACGACGTCCAGTAGATCTGGCGCTCCAGCCCGCGGCGTGTCCGATAACCTCCGCCCAGTCCCCCATCGCCGCCACCGATGGTGCCACCCAGGCCTGAGGCCTTGGGCGTCTGCACGAGCACAGTGACGACGAGGAGGAGCGCGATCACCGCTTCGAGCACGACCAGCGTATGGGCGACGTTTTGCATCGAAGCTCTCCTACGCCACCCAGATTGAGCTGAATCGAGCCTCGATCGCTGCCCAGTTCAAGGTGTTGAACCATGCCGCGAGGTAGTCGGCCCGCTTGTTCTGGTACTTCAGGTAGTAGGCATGCTCCCAGACGTCGACGCCAAGGATCGGCGTAAGCCCCTCGCTGTATGGGCTGTCCTGGTTCGGGTAGCTCTTGATCGACATCTTTCCATTCTTGTCGGCCACCAGCCAAGCCCAGCCGCTGCCGAACTGGCCCAGGCCGGCCTTCGAGAGCTGCTCCTTGAACGAGTCGTAGCTGCCGAAGGTGCTCTTGATGGAATCGCCGAGCCGGCCGGGAGGGTTGCCACCGCCGCCGGGCCCCATGATGCTCCAGAAGATCGAGTGGTTCGAGTGGCCGCCCGCGTTGTTGCGGATCGCGGTGCGAATATCCTCCGGCACCGTGTCGAGCCCCCAGAGCAGCTCCTCGACGGGCTTCGAACCCAGCTCGGGGTGCTTCTCCAGCGCGGCATTGGCGTTGGTCACATAGGTCGCGTGGTGCTTGTCGTGATGGATCTCCATCGTCTTCGCGTCGATATGCGGCTCAAGTGCGTCGAACGGGTACGCAAGCGGTGGAACTGTGAATGCCATTGGGGCCTCCCTTAGTGATCTGTTCTTGTCTTCTAGCCTGAACCAGTCTAAGCCGAGCGCGAAGCCTGGGATTTGACCGCGGCCGCTCTCCGCTCGATCTCGGCCGGGTCGCCGAGATAGCGCGATGAGGTCGGCCGGAAGGTCGCGCCGAGCTCGTACACGCGAGGCACTCCAGTCGGAATGTCCAGGTCGACCACCTGTTGGTCGGTCAGCCTCTCGAGGTGCTTGACCAGCGCGCGCAGGCTGTTGCCGTGGGCCGACACGAGCACGCACGGGTGATGGAGCAGGTCCGGCACGATGCTGTCGAACCAGTACGGCAGCATCCGTTCAACCACATCTTTCAAGCACTCCGCGCTGGGCAGCAGCTCAGGGGGTAGGTCCGCGTACCGAGGATCGTGCGACGGATGGTGCTCATCCGAAAGCTTCAGGTCCGGAGGGCGCACGTCATAGCTCCTGCGCCACAACTTGACCTGGTCCGCGCCGTACTTCTCCGTTGTCTCCTGCTTGTTGAGCCCTTGAAGAGCTCCGTAATGGCGCTCGTTCAGGCGCCAGGAACGCCTCACGGGTATCCATGTCCTTCCCATTTCGGCCAGAGCCAGGTCGGCTGTCTGGATCGCGCGTACGAGCAGCGAGGTGTGGACGACCCCCGGAGCGAGGCCGGCCTCCCTCATCAGACGGCCGCTTTCCTTGGCCTCCGATATGCCGCGCTCGCTGAGCGGCACATCGTGCCAGCCGGTGAAGAGGTTCTCGAGGTTCCAGGTGCTCTGCCCATGACGCAGGAGCACGAGCACGCCAGGCTTTCTAGCGGTGCCCATAGACGGCCCCGGTCACCCTCACGATCTCGGAGAACTCCTCAGCCTTCAGGCTCGCGCCCCCGACCAGGCAGCCGTCGCACAGAGGCAGCTCGACGTACGACTGCACGTTGCCCGCATTCACGCTCCCGCCATAAAGCACGCGCACCTTCCGCGCCGCGCCGGCGCCTATGACCTCGCCGACGACGCGGCGGATCAGCCGCATCGTCTTGTAGGCGTGCTCGGGGTCTGCGCTCTTTCCGGTGCCGATCGCCCACACGGGCTCGTAAGCGATGACCAGCCGCGCCGAGTCGTCTGCCGAGCAGTTGGCAAGGCCTGCCTTGACCTGCGCGGTGACCACCTCGTTGCCACTTCCGCTGACGTAGTGCTCGTCGAGCTCTCCCACACACATGATCACGCTCAGGTCGCATGAAAGGCCCGCCGCGACCTTCTTCGCCACCATCTCGTCGGTCTCGCCGAGATATGCACGCCGCTCGGAGTGGCCGACCAGGACCCACTGGCACCAGCCCTCGAGCATCTTCGGCGACACCTCACCGGTGTAGGCGCCCGACATCTCCCAGAAGCAGTCCTGTGCGCCGAGCTTGACCCCCGACTCGCCGAGCACCTCGGCAACGCCGAGGAGCCACGGGTACGGCGGGAACAGCGCAACCTCGACCTGCTCGACGTTGCTCGCGGCGACAGGGAGAATGCTGTTGACGAGCTCGAGGGCAGCGCCCCCGTCCGTGGGGTTCATCTTCCAGTTGGCCGCAAGCAGGGCCTTCTCCGCGGCGGCCATCAGGCGTCCTTCAAGATGGCGACGCCCGGGAGCACCTTGCCTTCGAGGTATTCGAGGGTGGCGCCGCCGCCGGTGGACACGTGCGAGAAGCCGGACAGGCCTAGCGAGTCGATGGCGGCCACCGTGTCGCCGCCACCCACGAGTGTGTATGCGCGCGAGCGCGCAATCGCCTCTCCGACTTCTCTGGTGCCCATGCTGAAGTCGCCGATCTCCGCAACGCCCATCGGTCCATTCCAGACGATCGTCTTCGCGGAGGCGATGTGCTCGGAGAACCTGGCCACCGACTTGGGACCGATGTCGAGCGCCATCCAGCCGGGCTCAACTGCGTCGGCCGCAACTGTCTCTAGCTCCTGCCCTGCCTCCATCTTTCGCGCGCAGACGAGGTCCACCGGCAGGACGAGCTTCTTGCCTCCCTTCTGCTCGACCTCTGTGGCGTCTTTCAACGCCGTCTCCTCCACCAGGCCCGCCCCGGTCGGAAAGCCCTGCGCCCTGAAGAATGTGTTGGCCATCGCTCCACCGATGAGTAACGCATCAACCTTCGCGAGCAGGTGAGTGAGGACGCCCACTTTGGTCGACACCTTCGCGCCCCCGACCACCGCCACAAGCGGCCGCTTCGGATCGTCCAGCGCCTTGTGGAGTGCAGCCAGCTCGGCGAGCATCAGCTCCCCCGCGTAGGCGGGCAGGTGCTTGGCGACGCCGACGACCGACGCGTGGGCTCGGTGCGAGGCGGCAAACGCGTCGTTAACGAAGATCTCGCCCAACGAGGCAAGTCGATTTGCGAACTCGGGGTCGTTGGCTTCGTCCTCGGGATGAAAGCGAACGTTCTCCAGGAGCAGGACCTCCCCGTCATTGAGCCTGCCGACAGCGCCGCGCGCCGCCTGCCCGATGCAGTCGTCGGCGAATCGCACCTCGCGGCCCAACTGTTGCGACAGGGCGACGGCCACCGGGCGGAGCGACAGCGACTCCTCAACGCCTTTCGGACGACCGAGGTGCGACATCACGATGACCTTCGCGCCACGCTCAGCTAGATGCTCGAGGGTCGGGACAGCTGCCTTGATTCGCGAGTCGTCGGCAATGCCCCCGTTCGCCAGGGGTACGTTTAAGTCCTCGCGCACAAGAACGCGCTTGCCGGCGACGTCGACATCAGCAATCGATGCCTTCAGAGTCGAGCCGCCATGTAGGTGATCAGATCGACCATGCGGCAGCTGAACCCCCATTCGTTGTCGTACCAGCTCACGACCTTGGCCCAGTGAGGACCCAGCTCAAGCGTGAGGGGCGCATCGACGATCGACGAGTGGGGGTTGCTCTTGAAATCGGAGGAAACCAGCTCTTCGTGACTGACCGCCAGGATCCCCTTGAGCGCACCCTTCGCAGCTTCGTCGAAGGCCGCGTTGATGGCCTTGGCGTTGGCGGCGGTCTTCAGCTCGACTGTGAGGTCGACGACAGATACGTCGAGGATGGGCACTCGAAACGCCATGCCCGCGAACTTGCCGGCAAGCTCTGGCAGCACCTCGGCGACGGCTCGGTTGGCTCCGGTCGAGGTCGGGATTACGTTGTCCGCTGCGGCACGCGCCCGCCGGAGGTCCTTGTGCGGCAGGTCCTGCAGCTTCTGGTCGGCCGTGTACGCGTGAATCGTCGTCATCATGCCGCGCTCGATGCCGAAGGAATCGTGGAGGACTTTCGCCAGCGGAACAAAGCAGTTGGTCGTGCAGCTGGCGTTCGAGATGACGCTGTGCTTCTTGGGGTCGTAGCCCTTGTGATTGACGCCAAACACCACGGTGTAGTCCTGGTTGGTTGCCGGGGCGGAGATGATCACCTTCTTGGCGCCGCCCTTGTCGATGTGCACGCGCGCTTTTGTGGCGTCGGTGAAGAGGCCCGTCGACTCGATGACCAGATCCACTCCGAGGTCCTTCCAGGGAAGCTCGCCAGGATCCTTGTGGCTCAGGAACCTGACGGTGCGCTGGCCGACCTTGATCGAATCGCCGCTGGCGGAGACCTCAGGTCCAAAAGTTCCCAGCGCTGTGTCGTACTTGAGGAGGTGGGCGAAGGTGGCGGAGTCACCGAGGTCATTGACGGCGACGATCTCGAAGTCAGCGTTGAGCTTGTCGGCCGCTCGGTAAATGTTGCGGCCAATACGTCCAAAACCGTTGATACCGACCTTGATGGTCATAAAGGGGGTTTCTCCATAGGCCGTGGCGGCCCAGCACGGCTGAGTGGGAAGGGCGGCGACGTAATGTTAGGCGGAGCGGCGCGCCCGTTTCGTCTCTCCGGCCTCGGCCGGCTGCACACCGCCCGCCGGCGGAACGCTGTCCGCCATCTCCTGTAGGCGCCGCAGCCGGTGGTTGACCGCCGACTTGGAGAGCTTCATCCGATCCGCCAGCTCTCCCAGGTTCAGATCTGGGTTGGCGACCCGCCACTTCGCCATCTCGCGCAGAGCCGGCGGCACCCTGTCCAGCCTGCCTATCGACTCGAGGCGCTCGATCGCCGCCGCCTGCCGCAGCCCAGACCCGATCGTCTTCCCGATGTTGGCGGTCTCGAAGTTCAACCGCCGGTTGACCTTGCCGCTAACCTCGCGTACGACGCGCACGCTCTCGAACTCCATGACTGCGCGGCTGGCGCCCATCAGAGACAGGATGCGGACGATGCCGTCTCCTTCCTTGATGTAGACGACGTGCTGACCGCTCCTCTCCATGATTCCAACACGCACGCCAGCATCCGATGTGACGTCTCCGATCGCCTTCGCCCAGGCCACGTTGGGGGCGACAAACTCGAGGTGATAACGCGAGCTGGGCGCGTTGACCGACCCGCAGCCTATGAACAGGCCGCGCAGCATCGCCTTGCGATCACAGGCAGCGTCAGGAACAGCGCTGGCGGCCGATTGTGTGAACGCCGCAGCGAGACCGGGCGGCAGGGTGAGCTCGACGAAAAGAGATACGCGCTTGCGCGTCTTGACCACCTGGTACTTCGCGTCCATGTGACCGACTGCACGCCCTAGCCTCACGACCTTGCGAGCAACCGGGTTTCGCAGCAGCGAAAAGTAAGCGGCGGGGCCCTCGCTTTGCCGCTTGATCAAACGTCCGCGCGAGCCGAAATAAATGCCCAACAGCTCGCTCAGCTGACAGCACGGTCGCGCCGGCAGATGGCCGGCCATCTCGTCCTTCACGTCCGCCGAGAACGAAATCCCCTAGTACCTCCCCAGTACCTCGGTGGTGCCCCTGGTCCTCTGTTCCAGTCTAGCCGCCTAAGACGCCAATGGCCCGCGGGCAGGACAATGTGAGAGGGGAGATCTCAATGCCTGAAATGAGAATGATCGAGGCGGTGCGTTCGGCCATCACGGAAGAGATGGAACGTGATGAGCACGTCATCGTGCTCGGCGAAGACGTGGGCAAGAAGGGCGGAGTATTCGGCGCCACCGACGGTCTCTACGCGCGATTTGGCGAGGCGCGAGTCCTGGACACGCCCCTGGCCGAATCCGGAATCGTCGGCGTTGCCATCGGTGCTGCCCTGAACGGCCTCATCCCCGTCGCCGAGATCCAGTTCGCCGACTTCATCCACCCCGCATTCGACCAGATTGTCAGCGAGGCGGCCCGCACCCGCTACAGGTCCAACGGCGACTGGTCTGTCCCCATCGTCATCCGCACGCCTTACGGCGGTGGCGTCCACGGCGGGCTCTACCACTCGCAGTCGATCGAGGCCTTTTATGCGCACGTGCCGGGCTTGAAGGTGGTCGTCCCGAGCATGCCGGCGGATGCGAAGGGCCTGCTCAAAGCGGCGATCCGAGACCCTGACCCCGTGCTCTTCCTCGAGCACAAAAAGGTCTACCGGCTCGTCGCGGAGGAGATCCCTGACGGCGATCACCTGGTGCCCATCGGTCCTTCCGTCGTGCGGCGGGCCGGCACCAACATGAGCTGCTTCGCGTGGGGGTTGATGACCCACTACTGCCTGGAGGCGGCGGAGCTGGTGGCGGTTGATGGGATCAGCGTCGAAGTGGTCGACCTGCGCACGCTGGCGCCGCTCGACCGCGACTCGATCCTGGAGTCGGTGCGCAAGACGGGTAAGGCGATCGTGGTGTACGAGGACAACCTCACCGGAGGGTTTGGCGCCGAGGTGTCGGCGATCATTTCCGAGCACGCCTTCGACGACCTCGACGGACCTGTGGTCCGCGTCGCGGCCCCGGACATCCCGGCCATGCCGTTCAACTCACCGCAGGAAGACTTCTTCATGCCGAACCCGGAAAAAATCGCCAGGGCGATGAGAAAACTTGCCGCCTACTAAGAAGACCAAGAAGTCCACGGTCGTGCCGGTCAAAGCCCCGCTCCCCGTCCCTCTCCCGCGGGCGGGAGAGGGTGCTAGTGCCTTGTCCATCACCGCCCAGGAGTACGCCGACCGCCGCGATGCCGTTGCCGCCGGCATGGACGCGGCCGGCCTCGACGCCCTCTGCGTCTTCTACCCCGCTCGCATCGCCTACCTGACCGGCTTCCACCACATCCCGACCGAGCGTCCGATCGTCCTGATCCTCGGCACCAAAGGCAACGCCGCGCTGGTGGTGCCGGCGGTCGAGAAGGAGCACGCCGAATCGACTGCCGCAAGCAGCCGGGTCGACGTCTACTTCGAGTACCCGGGCGCCGAGCACCCGATGGAGCGCGTGGCGGCCGAGCTGACCGACATGGGAGCCAAACCAAAGCGCACAGGCGCCGACCACGACGGCTTCGTCCCGTACTGGGGCTACCGAGGGCCGCGCCTCAGCGACCTCATCGGAGAGCGTCCCGTCGACGCCGAGATGCTCATCGAATCGCTGCGCAGGGTGAAGTCGGCGGGCGAGCTCGCGTGCATCCAGCTCAGCTGCGACTGGGCTGTACGCGCGCACCGGCGAATGCAGGCTGCTATCCGGGTTGGCAAGACGGAGATGGAGTGCTATATGCCCCCGGCGGCCGAAACCCTCTACGAGATGGTCCACGAGATGCCGGGG
>DATCPU010000489.1:0-6214 GCA_036569925.1 Candidatus Dormiibacterota bacterium | reverse complement strand
CTGCCAGACCAGGACAGCCCGGCAGGATCAGGACGGCCGGAATCAAGGCTCGCGACCTTAAAACCGATCAGGGTTGTGGGTGGGCCAAAGTTCGGGTTCAGCGTGGTCGATAGGAGTGGCCTGGACAATGGGACAACAGTCGTCTCAATAACCGGGACCCGAAGGGCGGTGGGGGCGTATCTTCCGACCCGGAGTGCGGAGCCTGCGCCTGTCAGAACGTCAATGGCGGATCTACCTGGCTGTCTGGCTGGTCGCCCTGGCTGCCGTCACTGGAGTGGCTGCCGGCATCATCGCGCCGAAGCTGCTCCAGCGACCTGCGCCGGCCGCTCTCATCGGCGATATCGTCTTGAGCCCGCCGGTTGCCGCCCCGGCCTTCACCCTGCAGGACCAGAACGGCGCCACGCTCTCACTGTCGCAGCTGAAGGGAAGAGTGGTCGCTCTCACCTTCCTCGACACGCAATGCCTGTCACTTTGCAGGCTGCAGGCCGGCCTCATCGGCGGTGTTCAGGCAGACCTCGGCGCGAGCGTCCCTCTGACTCTGGTGGTGGTGAGCGTCAGACCGGAGGTGGATACCCCTTCCGCCATCAACACGTTCGCCGCCGCCCATGGATTGAGGCAGCCTTACGCATGGCTCAACGGGTCGAAATCATTGCTGGCCAGCGTTTGGAACGACTACGGGATCACGGTGCAGCCGGCGGCGGGCGACCTCGCCCACAGCTCGGTGATCTACCTTCTCGACCGGCGCGGAAACGAGCGCGTCGAGTTTGCGGACGTGCCGGATCCGGCGTGGATGGAGAACGACATCAAGCTCCTCGCCAAGAGCTGAGCCAACCCCGAAACACTCACACCGCCGCATGGCCCGGCCCGGCAGCTGCAAGAAAATTCGAGCAATTGCGCAGAAATTTGTCCATTTACAAGTATTCGCGGGACTGATATGTTCCGCCCGTAGTGGTAGTCCAACGAACTCCACGAGTCGGCGGGCGCCTGGCCATCGTTGTGCTGGGCTTAGCGGTGATCCTGGCGCTGTTGACCGGTTTCCTCGTCAGCTTCGTGTTCCATTTCCCGCCGACGCTGGCCGCGCAGCCGACGACCGTGGGCAACGGCGTCACGATCCACCTCGAGACCGTCGCGGCGGTGCAGGACGCGATCGCATTCCCGCGGCCCGAGGATCCCCACCCTGACTGGGTCAGCTACCTGCCGACGACGGTCTTCAAGGTGCCGGCAAACTCCGTGGTGACGATCTCGATCGACCAGGAGGATGGCGCCTCCGGTCTCCGCAACCCTTATTGGGCAAAGGCTCAAGGGATCATCGGCGGCAGCTTTCATATGACCTACTTCGACGACAACGGGGCCCCGCAGGTCGGGGACTTCACATCGGTCGACCCGACAACTCTTGCCCACAGCTTCGCGATCCCCGACCTCGGCGTGTTCGTGCCGCTGCAGGGCATCGCCGACGCCGCTCCAGCGGGCAGCCACAACGAGATCACCTTCTCTTTCAAGACTGGGAAGGCGGGCATTTTCCGCTGGCAGTGCTTTGTGCCATGCGGCGCCGGCAGCATCTATGGCAACGGGAACGCGATGTCGAGCTTCGGTTACATGCAGGGCATGCTCGTTGTCCAGTAACCCCTCGCGGGGAACCGACCGCACCCACGCTCTTCGACTGCTCATCGCGTGGGCGGTGCTGAGCGTCATCGGGGTCTTGGTCGCCATGCAGGTCCACCTGCCGCCTGGCGACCAGTCGACGCAATCCGTGGACGAGACCTCGCTCCTCGATCTCATGCTGATCATCTCGACCCCGGTCTTCATTGGAGTCGTGCTGTTCATCCTCTACTCCGTCTTCGCGTTTCGCCAGACGCGCGGCGCGGTGCTCCAGGACGGACCGCCCAGCTATGGAAACTTTCGCCTCCAGGTAGTCTGGGTGGCGATCACTGCGGTGATCGTCCTCGTCCTTGCCGTCATCGGGATCAACGGCCTCCAGAGCTCGGCTGCCGCGACGAACTTCGCTGCGAGCCAGGGCTCCTTGGCCACCACTGGCTCGGCGGCATCAGGCAATCGGCTGCAGGTGCAGGTCATCGGCCAGCAGTGGTGGTTCACCTACCGGTACCCGGATTTCGGTGGAGTCGAATCGCAGCACCTCATGCTGCCCGTCGACACCAACGTCGAGTTCCACGTGACCTCGACTGATGTCCTTCACTCTTTCTGGGCCTACCAGCTGGGCATCAAGGCGGACGCCAACCCCGGTGCCGACAACATCACGTACGTGAGCACCGTTCGCACCGGGTCGTTCACTGTCAGGTGCGCGGAGCTCTGCGGTCTATGGCACGGCCACATGGCCGACACGAACGGCGCAGTCGTCTCCCAGGCTGACTTCTCGACGTGGATCGCCCAGGTGCAGAAAGACAATGCCGATCTCAAGCTGCCGCCGTACTCCCCGATCTACTTCCCGCACCCTCCGGTCAAGGGGTCCTGACGATGGCTGTGGCGCCTGTCGTCGACGAAGGTCCCGCGATCATCCAGAGCAGCGAACGCAGGATCGTCATCCCGACGAACATCCTCACCGCAATCGTGCTTGCGGTTTTCGGCTACTGGGTCGGAGAACAGCTGGGCAACAGCTTCCTGCTCAACGACGCCCAGAACACAGGTGTGCTGCTCGGCTACTCGTTCGCGTCGATCATGTTCCTGGTCGGCATCGGCTTCGCCAACTACCCGTTGGCGCGCCTGTTCGGCTGGCGCGTGACGCCGCAGCCTGCCGGCGACGATCACACCGGCGCCTGGAGGTACCTCAACCTCAGCCTCGACCACAAGGTGATCGGCGTCCAGTACCTGGTTGCGATGCTCATCGCGATGCTGTTTGGCGGCATCGGCGCGATGTTGATCCGCACGGCCCTTCTCGTGCCCGACCCGCCGATCGTCGCGCCCGACAAGTACCTGACGCTGGTCAGCATGCACAGCGTGATGATGGTCTTCGTCGCGAGCGCGGCCATCGTCGGTCCGTTTGGAAACTTCTTCGTCCCGTACATGATCGGGACGAACCGCATGGCGTTCCCGCGACTCGAGGCCCTGTCCTTCTGGCTCGTGCCGCCGGCGATCGTGATCCTCTTGGCAGCACCCATCTTCGGCGGATTCCAGACCGGCTGGACCGGATACAACCCGCTCGCCGAGCAGGCGGACCAGGGATTCGACAGCTACATCGTCGGATTCACGTTGATCGGGCTGGCGCTGGTCGTGTCCGGCGTCAACATGCTGACGACGATCATCAAGCTCCGCGCCCCAGGGATGACGTGGACGCGGCTCCCAATTTTCGTGTGGGGCGTTTTCTCAGCCTCCATTCTTGGCACCTTCGCCGCCCCGATACTCGCCGGCGCATTGGTCATGGCGGCACTGGACAGGACGATGGACACCACGTTCTTCGTCTCGGCCGCCGGAGGAAGCCCCTACCTGTGGGAGAACCTGTTCTGGTTCTTCGGCCACCCCGAGGTGTATATCTTCATCCTGCCCGCATTCGGCATCATCCTCGAGCTGCTTCCGCACTTCTCGAGAAAGCCGCTCTGGGGGTATCGGACCGCAGTCGTGGGGTTGCTGGGCGTGACGCTGCTCAGCTGGTTTGTCTGGCAGCACCACCTGTTCATGAGCGGCATCGCTCCCGCCCTTCGACCGTTCTTCATGTTCTCGACCGAGATGATCTCGATCCCGACCGGCATCGTTTTTCTTGTCGCTTTCGGAACTCTGTGGCGGGCGCGGATCTCAATGACCGTCCCGATGCTGTTCTGCCTCGGCTTCCTCTTCAACTTCCTGATCGGCGGCCTGTCCGGCGTGTTCCTATCCGACGTGCCCAGTGACGTCACCTTGCACGGCAGCTACTTCTCGATGGCGCATTTCCACTTCACGATCGTCGGGGGCGAGATCTTCGCCATCATCGCGGCCATCTACTACTGGTTCCCGAAGATGACAGGTCGCATGCTCAACCAGACGCTTGGCAAGATCCACTTTTGGTGGATGATGATCGCCTTCAATCTGGCCTTCATGCCGCTCTTTGCGGTCGGCCTGCTTGACATGCCACGCCGTGTGTCGACTTACGCGGTGAACCTGCAGACCCTCAATGACTGGGTGTCCATCTGGGCTTACATCCTGTTCGCCTCGATGCTGTTTTTCGCCTTCAACGTCATCTGGTCGTGGTTCTTCACCTTCAAGGTGGCCCCCGCCAACCCGTGGAACGTTCGCTCCATCGAGTGGCTGCTGCCGACCCCGCTCGGCCGCCGGAACTTCGAAACGATTCCAGTGTTCACGGGCGGCCCTTATGACTACGGCAACCCAGGTGCCAAGCCCGTGGCAGATCTCGGAGGCTCCGGGGATTCTGGCCTGCGAGGCCTTGGCGCGGAGCCGGTTCCCTCATGAGCCAGCACTCATCCCAGTCCCGCGGCCTGCCGAATCTTGTGGCCTCCGCCCCCGAGTGGACGCCTGAGGTCGACGCCCGAGTCGGCGGCGTCGGAATGTGGATTTTCATCGGAGCCAACGCGATGTTGTTTGTCGCGTTCTTCTTCGCATACTTCTACCTCCGCTCGCTCAACAACGGCAACGACTGGATGCCGGCCTGGGTGGTGCACCCAAGGCGCTACATCGGCGGGATCATGGTCTTGCTGCTCGTCGCCAGCGGCGCCCTTGTTTGGCTTGGCGCCCGCTCAGCTGGAAAAGCACCTGGGTCGGCCCGCCGGCTTTTCGGGCTCGCGCTCCTAGCATCTTTGCTCTACATCGGGTTCCAGATATATGAGTTCAAGCACCTGGGGTTCGATCCCCAGTTCGGCGGCGGCTATGTCAGCGTCTTCGTCGGCCTCAAGGGCGTGTTGCTGGCCGAGGTCGCTGTGGCGACGTTCTGGATCGGCACGCTTATCGCACAAGCGACTTCAATCGGGGATACGACGGCGAGGCCGGCCTCAGCTGCCGCGTTCGGCAACTTCATGGTGATGCTTGCCGGCGTTGGCGTAGTCGCTTATCTAGTCCTGTATTTCCTCTGAGATGCCCCTCGGCCTAGGGGTGCTCTCGTGGTGGCCGTTCGAACCGGTCGTGATCATCGGCGTGGAGCTGACCGCCGTCCTGTACTGGATCGGTGGGATGGGCATGTCACGCAGGCATCGCCAGGGCACCAGCGAGCGATGGCGCGAGGCTGCGTTCTGGTTCGGCCTGCTTTCAATCCTTCTGGCCCTCCAGAGCCCAGTCGAGATGCTGGCGCGCCAGCTTTTCTGGGTCCACATGGTGCAGCACCTTTTGCTGATGGTCGTGGCGGCGCCACTGCTGGCCCTCGCGTCGCCGTGGACGCGAATGTGGCGTGCACTCCCACTCCGCCTTCGCCGCGGGATCGCGCACCCGTTGTTCCTGCACCCTCGGTTGGCATGGTTGCGTGCCGCGTATCGCCAGGTGTCGCGGCCGTCCGTGATCTGGGTGCTGTCCGCCGCCAACCTGTGGCTGTGGCACCTGCCGCCCCTGTACGACATGACATTGCGCAACCACCTGGTGCATCACCTGGAGCATTCGCTCTTCCTCGTTCTCGGGATCGCTTTCTGGGCGCATCTCATCGACCAGCGTCCATTCCGCGCGCCGCTGGGCACGCTTGGGCGTGCGGGCTACGTGTTCCTTGCGATGGTGCAGTCGTGGGGTCTCGCCGGCGTCCTGTCATTCGCGACCGTGCCCTTCTATGCCTATGCCCTGCTTCCATCGCGTCCGGGCGGGATCTCGGCGCTCACAGATCAACAGCTCGGCGGCGGGATGATGTGGGTGCCGGGCGCGATCACCTACTCGATCGCGCTGATCGTTTTCCTGTTCCAGTGGTTGGCCGAAGAGGACTCGCGTGCACAGGTCCCCGTCCGCACTGAGAAGGGGCAGCTCCATGGCGGTTGAGGCCCAGGTCAAGCCGAAGGCGACCGTAGCTGCGCATCCCCTGCTTCCATCGTGGCGGCAGATCGCCGGCGATTACATCGCGCTGCTCAAACCCAGGATCATCCTGCTGCTTGTCGTCACAGAGCTCAGCGCGATGATCGTCGCTGCGCGTGGCTGGCCTCCGCCCGGCGTTCTGATCGGCTCGTTGCTCGGAGGCGCCATGGCGGCCGGGGGAGCCGGCGCTGTGAACTGCTGGTTCGACCGCGACATCGACCAGCTGATGCCGCGCACGCGGCGGCGTGCAATCGCAGCGGGCCGGATCAGCCCGGCGGCTGGGCTCGCC
>DATCPU010000488.1:0-2196 GCA_036569925.1 Candidatus Dormiibacterota bacterium | reverse complement strand
GTCATTACTTTCCTTTGAACACCCCGCGTCTCTTCTCCAGGAAGGCGTGCATTCCTTCCTTCTGATCCTCGGTCGAGAACAAGAAGTAAAAGCTCTTACGCTCGACCGCGAGCCCCTCGGCCAGCGGCGTCTCGAATGCCTTGAGCACCGCCTCCTTGGCCATGCGCAAGGCGAGCGGCGCTTTTTCCGCAGCCTGCCGCGCCATGCGCTGCGCCACTCCAATCGTCATCTCCGCGGGCACGACTTTGTTGACCAGCCCCAGCTCATAAGCGCGCCGCGCGGTCACCGGGGTCCCCAGGAGCATCACCTCCATTGCCGCGTGCTTGCCCGCGGTCCGCGGCCATCGCTGTGTGCCGCCGGCGCCCGGAATAATCCCAAGGTTGATCTCGGGCTGCCCCAGCCGCGCGGAATCTCCCGCGATGATCAGATCGCACATCAGCGCCAGCTCGCAGCCGCCACCAAGCGCGTAGCCGTTGACTGCGGCGATGAGGGGCTTGCTGAAGGCGGCGATGCCCGCCCAGCGGCCCGTCTGGTCGCGCTGAAGCTGGTCGACGGCCGTGCGGTCGGCCATGTCGGAGATGTCGGCGCCGGCGGCAAAAACGCGAGCTCCTCCAGTCAGGACGACCGCCCTGACCTTCGGGTCTGCGTCGAGATCGTTTAAGGCCTGATTTACCTCGCGAATGAGATCGGGGCTGAGAGCGTTCAGCACCTTGGGGCGGTTGAGCGTGATCGTCGCGATCGGGGCGGCGACCTCGACCAGGATGTTTTCGTACCCCACCGCCGTATCATCGGCCATGTGGGGACCAGCAGGCGGCTGGTGTCGGCGGCGAGAGATTCGGGGATCCAGGTGGTCCGGCTGCTAGGCGCCGCCGAGCACGTGAGGGAGCGCATCTATTGATGCGTGACCTCACGCGCGGAGGCGGCAACGACGCAGACGGGCCGCATGGGCCCCGAAGTTCCGCCGACGATCGCCGGCCGCCTGCTGCCACGTTAAGGGACTCCTACGGCCGTATTGCCGACGATCTCAGGATCTCGATCACCGACCGCTGCAACTTCCGCTGCATCTACTGCATGCCCGCCGAGGGCCTGAAGTGGCTGAAGCGCGACGACCTGCTGCGCTTCGAGGAGATCACACGCCTGGCCCGCATCTTTGTGCAGAAGTACGGCGTGCGCACGATCCGCATCACGGGTGGTGAGCCGCTGGTGCGCATCAAGGTCGAGGAGCTGGTCGGGATGATCAACGACCTCGACCCCACCCTCGACATCACGATGACTACCAACGGCGTCCTGCTTCGCGACAAGGCTCAGCTGTTGAAGAACGCCGGCCTCAAGCGCATCAACATCTCGCTCGATACTCTCAGCATGCAGCGCTTTCACGAGATGGCACGCAGCGACCAGTTCGGCAGGACGATGGACGGCATCGATGCCGCGCGAGAGGTCGGCCTGTGGCCGATCAAGCTGAACATGGTCGTTATGAAGGGCCACAACGACGACGAGGTCGTGGACTTTGCACGGCTCGCGCGCGACAAGGGCTACGAGGTCAGGTTCATCGAGTACATGCCGTTGGACGGCGACGGCACATGGACCAATGAGCAGGTGGTGCCGAGCCGGCGCATCCAGGAGCAGATCGAAGACCTCTTCCCGCTGGTGCCGGTCAACGACACGCGACCGGGTCCGGCTACCCGTTTCAAGTTCGCGGATGGGACGCAGGGCGGGCTCGGGTTCATCTCATCGGTCAGCCAGGCGTTCTGCACCACGTGCAACCGGGTGAGGCTCACCGCTGAGGGCGGGCTCCGCACGTGCCTGTTCTCGCTGCAGGAAACTCCGCTCCGCGACCTCCTGCGGTCAGGCGCGTCGGACGAGCATCTCGGCAGGGTCATCGAGACCGCCGTGTGGCGCAAGGAAGAGGGTCACCTCATCAACAAACCAGGCTTCATCAAGCCCGGTAAATCCATGTCACAGATCGGCGGGTAGAGCCAACTAAGCTAGCCGCGTGATCCGGGAGCTTTCTGCCGGCGAGACCCACCTTGCTTACAAGGCGATGTTGGAGCTGCGCCCCGCGGTGGGGGACGAAGCTGCCTTCGTCAAACGCATCGACGGGGTCCAGAGGCTCGAGGGTTACAGGTTGGCGGCCTCGTTTGTCGAGGGTGATGAGCAGGCGGCCGCTGTGGCAGGCTTTCGCGTCATCCACTACAT
>DATCPU010000487.1:0-5867 GCA_036569925.1 Candidatus Dormiibacterota bacterium | reverse complement strand
TATCAGAGCGGCCAAGCAACTTGCCGGCAGAGCTCCAGACCCGCAGGAAACTGCCGATCCCGCTGTACACGACTGAAATGAAGGCTTCGTCGGATGAGTACGACAGCCGAAAGTCCCACTTGTCGCCGGGATCCTGGAAGGGTCCGGGACACGGCGAACTTTCGCATCCACCCACACCCATCGGGGGCATCGAACCGATCACTCGATCCACTCCGCCCCGCAGCTCATGCAGGTCGAGGCTTGAGAACCCCCCCTCGCCCGGTGCTGGAGTCACGTACAAGAGCGTGCCTCCGTCTCGGCTCCACGCAAACACGAAGACTTCCGCGCCGTTGATGACGAGCTTGGAGGATCCGGAAAAGGGTGAGCGGTAGAGATTGGTGGGGAGGCCGTAGTAATCGCCGCTGCCCCCGCCGATGTATGAGACCTCGGTCTCGCAGACGAACTGGCCCTTGGCGCCTTCCATGGCATCGCTTGCGCCGACGGGTGCCGGGTAGTTCCTCAGGTTGCTGACCGTCGTTGGGTGGTTAATGTCTGTGACGTCCCTGACGACGATGTGGTCGCTTCCCCGAAGAGTGACCAACGCCAGGCTCCGACTGGTGGGCGCCTTGCACTGAGCCGCCAGATCGGGGGGGCTGGGGACCGGCTTCGAGGTTGTGGTCGGCGTCGGGCTCGCCGCAGCCGGGGATGCCATCGGCAAAGCCAACGGGGAGACTGCCGGCTGAACCGACACCTCAGCCGGCGGCGTCACCATGTTGCGTGCAGCGGATGGACTGACCACGCCGCAGGCGGATGCCAGCAGGGTGGTCACGGCCAGTGCCTCGATCCAATGGGCGGTCCTCATGTAACGCCGCTTCATTCCGGATCAGGCCGGGTGCGGCCAGACGTCCGACACGCTGGTGATGATCGATTGAGTTTCGGTCCGGGTCTGCAGGTCGTAGATGTAGGTCTTCCCGCTCAGCGGATGAAAAGGTGGGTGGGCGCCACATTCTTCAGCTACGGTGCAGGCGCGCTCACCCTGGTACCAGACATAACGGGAAGTCAGGAAGACGGCGCCACTGCGAGCACTCTTGAGCTCGCGGACTTTCTTGGTTGTGGTGTCCACGACATAGACGTGGCCCCATCCCTGGCTGTCTCGAACCGTGTAGACGATCTGCCCACTGACGGAGGACGCCCGGGGCAGAATCCACGCCACGCCCGGGAGGAACAGGGAGATGGTGCCCGTGCGCCACACGTCGACGCCGTTCTCGTCCCGGTAATAGAGGCTCGGTCCCGACCACGCTGACATCGTCCCGCCCCTCGCGTTGCCGGCCTGTAGGAGGGCTCCGTCCGAAGACCAAACTCGAAGTGAGCTCCCGCTGAAACCGGTAGTCACCAGGGAGATCAGGCTCCCGTCAGGTGAGTAGAGCAGTCGGAAGTCCATGAAGTTTGAGAACCCGCAGTTCGAGATGGTTTGGCAATCGCCGCAACCCCCGCTGGGAACTGATCCCAACACTTGATCGTGGCCGGCCCTGAGTTGATGCACGGTCATCGTCCCCGTGCAGCCGTCCGTCGACTTGAAGGTCGTGTAGACGACGGCCTTACCGTCTGGACTCCAGTCCCCGGTGCCGCCCTCCTTCACGACGAGGGTCTTTGCGGAGCCGTTGAGATGCATGCGGGAGAGTCCGGTGCCGGTGGCGTACAAGATTTCTGTCCCGCTTGCAAACACCGGGCCGGATATCGCGCCCAGGTTGCTGATGGTCTTGGGGTGGTTGATGTCGGTGAGGTCGCGCACGACCCATGAGCTGCTGCCTTTCAACGTGACCAGAGCCAGGCACCTGTACGTCGGTGCCGGGCAACCCGCGACAGCTGGCGGCGTGACGCTCGGCGAGGCGAGGGCTGACGAGACCGTTGGTAATGGCGATGGGGCGTTTCCCACAGTGGGTGTCGTGGCGCACGCAGGCGCCAAGAGTGCGCTCAGGACCAGTGCTCGAATCCACTTTGCGGTGCTCATGTCCTTGCAGCAGTAACGACCCCGCGGGGGATTGGTTATGAGAGCGATCGGACCTTGCAGTGAGTTGGCAGCGCTCAGCAGCCATTCGACGCGATTGGGTTGCCGCCGGCGTCTACTCCACCTGTGACGCCGTTGCAATCGCCGGAGTACATCGTGAGTGTGCCGTTGACACACTGGTAGTGGAAGGCGCCGGTGACGAAGCCGGACGAGCTGCCGCCTACATTCCCGCTCGGCGGGCACAGGATGATCCGCTGCGTGAGCTCAAAGCCCCCGACCAGCACGAGTACTGCAATCACCCCGGCCGCGATCTCTGAGATTATCGCGCTCCGCACGTTGCGTCCAATCAGCGCACGAATCGCTGCGACGAACGCCAGAATTCCCGCGAGGAAAATCGGAATACCGATCGAAAGCGCGGCGAAGATGCCGAGCAGAAGCAGTCCGGCTGCAGCGGCGGCCCGCAACGCGGGGCGCAGAGTCGCCAGGCCCTGGCTGTTGGCCAGCGACAGCCGCAGCACGACCGCCATCAGTGCGAGATAGCCGGCGACGAAGGGAACCGTGAATGCATCCGGAGCGGTTCCGCCCTGGGACTTGATCAGCACCACGTAAACGAGCAGGTCAGCAACCACCACTGCTATCGAGATCCAAACCACCACCGCGGTTGGGCGATCTACACGTGCAACGGACCTCACCACCATCCCCAGAACTCTATGCCCGATCGCGGTCGCTCTTCGGGCCTCCGTAGACTTAAACCTCGTGCCTGACTTCAGCCCTGGGCTGGAAGGGGTCGTCGCCGCCGAAACCTCGATCAGCGAGGTTGATGGCGCCAACGGCCGCCTCATCTATCGAGGTGGTTACCTAATCGAAGACCTCGCGCCAGTCGTGACCTTCGAGGAGGTCGCCTACCTCCTGTGGCACGGCGAGCTGCCCACCACCGCAGAGCTCGAGGCGTTGAAGCACCAGATGTCCGCGTGCCGAAATCTCACCGATCATGCTCAGCGCACGCTGGAGTCGGCCGACCCCGAGACCAACCCGATGGACATCCTGCGCACTGTGGTCTCGGCACAGGGCTCGACCAAGGTGCCGACCAAACCCAGCCTCGACGAGGCCGTCGCGCTCACCGCGATCTTCCCGACCATCGTCGCCGCCGCCTGGCGCCGCAGCCAGGGCCACGAGATAGTCAAGCCGCGCGGCGACCTCGGCCATGCCGCCAACCTGCTGTGGATGATGGATGGCAAGGAGCCGTCCGCCGACCGCACCCGCTGGCTCGAGCTGTACCTCGTGCTCCTGGCCGACCACGGCCTCAACGCGTCCACCTTTGCAGCCCGGGTCATCGCGTCGACGGGCAGCGACCTCTGTTCATCAATAGTCGGCGCCATCGGGGCGCTCAAAGGACCTGCGCATGGCGGTGCCACTTTCGCCGCTCGCACCATGCTGGACAAGATCGGTTCCACCGAGCTCGCCGAGAAATGGCTCATCGACGCGCACGCCCGCAATGAGCGCTTCGCCGGATTCGGCCACCGCGTCTACAGGACTTACGACCCCCGAGCCAAGATCCTCAAGGAGCTCGCCGCCACCGCCGCCCCCGAGCTGCACCGCAAGGCCGACAGGACCGAAGAGGTGGCGCTGCGAATCCTCCACGAGGCGCACCCGGAGCGCCCAAACGCGACCAACGTCGACTTCTGGGCGTCGGTGGTTTTGACGGGCGCCGGCATTCCCAAAGCCCTGTTCACGTGCGTGTTCGCCAGCTCCCGCGTCGCGGGCTGGACGGCCCACATCCTCGAATCGCTCGACGACCTGCGCATCATCCGCCCCGCGTCGAAATGGACGGGGCCGGAGCCAGGTAAGAAGCCGCTCGCGCTGGCCAAGCGATGAGCGCCGAGTACGTCCCCGGCCTCGAGGGCATCATCGCGGCGCGCACCGAGATCAGCCTGGTCGACGGCGCCAACGGCCGCCTTGTCTATCGCGGCTACGTCATCGCCGACCTGGCCGAAGAGATGTCGTTCGAGGAGGTCGCGTATCTGTTGTGGAACGGGAGCCTGCCCAACCGGGCCGAGCTCGACGTCCTAACCAAAGAGCTGGCGGGCTCGCGGGCCCTCACTGCGCCGGCCCTCGCCTCGTTGCGGGCGCTGCCGGCGGACACCGATCCCATGGACGTCTTGCGGAGCGTGGTCTCGGTGCAGGGAGTCGAGCACAAGCTGGAGAAACCAACGATTCCGCTTGCCATCCACGCCACTGCTTCCTTTCCGACGATCCTCGCTAGCTTCCATCGGCTCACTCAGGGCTTGCAGCCGGTCGAGCCACGAGCCGACCTCGGCCACGCGGCCAACTATCTGTACATGCTCAACGGCAAAGAGGCGTCGCCGGAAATCGTGCAGGCCCTCAACACGTACCTGGTCCTGCTTGCCGACCACGGCATGAATGCTTCGACTTTCACGGCTCGTGTCATCGCGTCGACCGACTCGGACCTCGCCTCTTGCCTGGTGGGCGCCATCGGTGCGTTGAAGGGTCCGGCGCACGGCGGCGCGCCATCGGCGGTGATGGACCAGCTCGAGCAGATCGGCACCGCTGATAACGCGGAGCACTGGATGCGCGAAGCCCGAAAGCAGAAGGTGAGGTTCATGGGCTTCGGCCACCGCATCTACCGGACATACGACCCGCGGGCGAAGATCCTCAAGGCGCTTTGCCAGCGGCTCAATCCGAAGTTTTACGAGCTCGCTTCGAAGGTGGAGGAGACCGCCCTTGCGTTGCTGCACGAGGAGCACCCGGAGCGGCCACAAGCGACGAACGTCGAGTTCTATTCGGCCGGGGTGCTGCAGGCGATCGGCCTGCCTAAGGAATACTTCCCGCCAACATTCGCCGTCTCTCGGGTGGCCGGCTGGTCTGCGCACGTGCTCGAGCAGAGCTTGCACAACCGGCTGATCCGCCCTCAATCGGAGTACATCGGACCAGAACCGAGAAAGCCAATACCGCTCGCCGAACGCTAGTCTCTCGGCCGTGGACGTCTCTGAAGTGCGCGTGGCGCACGCACGGCTTCTGGTCATCGTTGCCGCGGTCTCGGTCTCGGCCGCCATCCTCGTTCTCGCGCGCAGCTACACCTTCTACTTCGATGAATGGACGTTCATTCTCTCCGCGCCGGATTGGACCTGGGCGACACTCCTCAAGCCCCACAACGAGCACCCCGTGATGCTCACTCGCGCCATCTACGCCACGCTGCTTCGGACTGTTGGACTGCGCTCGTATGTCCCGTACATGGCAGTCCTGCTTGCCCTGCACGCTGCGAATGTCGTGCTGATGTTCGAGGTGGTTCGACGGCGCGCCGGCGAGCTCGTCGCAGTGTCCTGCGCGGCGCTGCTGATGCTTTTGGGGGCGGGCTGGGAGGATCTGCTGTGGGCATTCCAGATCCAGTTCGTCGGCTCGGTCGCATGCGGTCTGGGGATGCTTCTCGCTCTGCAGGGGCGAGGGAGTCGCCGCAACCTGCTCATCGCGGCTGCTTTGCTGACCGCGTCGCTGATGTTCTCGGGAGTCGGGCTTTTCTTCGGTGCGGCCGCGGCCGTTCAGCTAGGCGTCTCAGGCCGGGTGCGGGATTTAGTCTGGTTCGGGCCGACCGCGGTCGCAATCGCCGTGTGGTTCGTTGCCTTTGGACGCGGCGGCGGGACGGCCTCTGCTTTGTCGCTTGGCGACGTCGCCGCCCTACCAATCTATGTTTTGTGGGGCCTGGGGACCAGCGTCGGAGGCCTGGTCGGGGTGGCCGGCTGGCCCGCCATGGCGATTCTGTTCCTGGCTGCGCTGGCGGTCGCCGTCGCTTGGCGTCGCGAGGGAGTTGATCCGTTCGCGCTCGGGCTCGCGGCCGGCGTCGTCACCTTCTACGCGGTAACCG
>DATCPU010000486.1:0-1970 GCA_036569925.1 Candidatus Dormiibacterota bacterium | reverse complement strand
CCACTATGTTCCGGTTAGCAGCCAGTGCCGCAATCACAATTACGTGGTGGGCAGCGCGCCCGTCTGCGGACCAGGGCCATCGGCCTTCGCCGCCAGTATGGGGAGAGCTCCGCGTTTCGTGGGCGTATTCATCGAGTGCTGCAGGAATCCCAACCATTCCGGCAACGCGGTGAGGATCGATCGAACCAAGACTCCTCGCCCAACTTTGACGTCGAAGATGTCGATCATGGCTCTGAGGTAGTACTCTGTTGGTCCGGTTTCCACCCTCCTGCAGCCTCCGATCTGGCGTCGGGCAAGGTCGGCTTCGGGGCCAGCCTGTGTGAAAAGAGGACGAGATTTGCGGTCCCGGCCGATTCCGTCGTGGGTGCAGCTGCTTTAGAATCCTGAAGCTTGGGGGCTTCGGGGGTTGGCGATGCGTCGGTTCATCGATGGCGAAGATCGGATGCAACAGACGCTGCTACCGAACAGCCTGGAAGATTATGTCAGCGAGGAGAACCCGGTTCGGGTGATCGAGGTCTTCATCGACGAACTGGACCTGGCCGCCCTGGGGTTTGCGGGGATGACGCCAGCAGCGACGGGACGGCCGGCCTACCATCCCTCAACGCTGTTGAAGATCTACCTCTACGGCTACCTCAACCGCGTCCAGTCAAGCCGCCGCCTGGAGCGTGAAGCCCAGCGCAATATCGAGCTGATGTGGTTGGTCGGGCGGCTGGCGCCCGACTTCAAGACGATTGCCGACTTCCGCCGGGACAATGGCGAGGCGATCCGGGCGGTGTGCGGACAGTTCGTCGAGCTTTGCCGTCGGCTCAAGCTCTTCACGCGCGCCGTTGTCGCGATCGACGGCAGCAAGTTCAAAGCGGTGAACAATCGCGACAAGAATTACACGGTAGCCAAGGTCGCCGGACGGATGGAGCAGGTCAACGCCAGCATCGCGCGTTACCTGAGGGCGCTGGACCAGGCCGACCGCGAAGAGAGCGATATCGCCGAGGCCAAGTCGGGCCGGCTGAAGGAGAAGATTGCGGGCCTGCGCCGCCAGATGCAGGCCTTGAAGGTGATGGAGCAGACGGTTCAGGACGCGCCCGACCAGCAGGTCTCGCTGACCGATCCCGACGCCCGATCGATGGCTACCAGCGGCAAAGGCACAGCCACCGTCGGTTACAATGTGCAGATTGCCGTCGACGCCGAGCACCATCTGATCGTGGCCCACGAGGTGATCAACCAGGGGTACGACCGCAGCCAGCTCGCGCCCATGGCGCTCAAGGCACAGCAGGCCACGGGCTGCGAGCAGATCACCGCCCTGGCCGACCGCGGCTACTTCAGCGGCGACCAGGTTCTGTCGTGCGAAGGCACGGGCGTCGCGCCGATCGTGCCCAAGACCCTGACGTCGAGCGGGGCCAAACGCGGCTTCTTCACCCGGCAGGATTTCATCTATGACGCCGAGCACGACCACTACACCTGCCCGGCGGGCGCAAAACTCACCAAGGCCAATCGCCGGGCGGATCACACCGAAGACTTAGACTTCTACCGCCACCTGAGCGCCTGCTTCACCTGTCCGCTCAGACCCCGGTGCACGCCGACCAAGCTGCGGCGCATCAAGCGCTGGGTGAATGAGGACGTGCTCGACAGGATGCAGGACCGGCTCGACCGCATGCCCGAGGCCATGGGCGTGCGGCGGCAGACCGTCGAACACCCGTTCGGGACCCTCAAGGCCTGGATGGGCGCCACCCACTTCCTGACCCGGACCCTCGACAAGGTCCGAACCGAGATGAGCCTTCACGTCCTGGCCTACAACCTGAAGCGAATGATCACGATCTTCGGGGTGGGACCGCTGATGGCGGCGATCAGAACCTGATCGCCTCGCGCAAACCGCGCGCGCCAATCAACCAACGGGCGGTTTGACCGTCACGCCCGGGAAACACGGTGCGGCGCCCACGTCATATGACGCGTTTTTCCACGGCCTCGGGCAACAG
>DATCPU010000485.1:0-1673 GCA_036569925.1 Candidatus Dormiibacterota bacterium | reverse complement strand
GCCTTAACTGCGGGGTGTGAGGGAATCACCCTCACGCCCCGCAGCTGCTCTGTCGTCAAACAACTGCCCCGGCTACGCGGTCAAATAAGCTGTCAGGCCGCGACCTGAGGGCGTCCCTCTACTCCTGAACGCCATGGGAATGGAGCCCTCGACGCGGGTGCATTCGTTTCTGACTGGAGCTGCCGACGCCTGCTTTCAAAGGATCCCGATTGCTCGCCAGTAGGGGACGCAGATCAGCATGGTTACGAGCACGATCGCCGTAATTGACATGCCCACGGCAAGAGCTTGGCGGTCGCTGAACAGCGCGTCATCGGTCATCTCGCGAACCATTCGGAGCACCTCGTACTGCCTGGGCAATACCCACGTCAGCACCCCAGCAGACACCACGAAGCCAACGACCCAGCCGCTTAAACCTAGATGCGGCGCCGCCGGCACCAGGGCGACCAACAAGAGGAAAGCTGCCGGAACCATTGGCAGGGCAAGCCGGACCACGATGACGAGGAGCGATAGCAGGAGAATCGCAAGCGCCGGGTTGTTGACCGACCGAGCCATCGGCGTGATCAGGTCTCCTATCCATCGGTCGGCACCTCCATAACGCAAGACACCGCCCGCGCCGAGCAGCACACCGAACAACACCACAGTTGCCCAATCGATCCCGGACCGAAACGTCTGTCGATCGAGCGCGCCTCCTCCGATTGCCGCCAGCAGCGACATAAGCGCAATGGCTGCGATATCGACTCTGAGAAGTGGTTGGAACAGAAACCCGACGATGAAGACGCCGATGGCGAGCAGCGAGGCCTTCTCGTGCCGAGACAAGCGACCGATTGAATGCTCCTGCGTTCGCCTGACGACGCTGCTCGCTCGCATCCCGGTTCGTGGCTCGAGCGCGACCAGGACCACCGCCGCCCCGGTAAACATCAGCAACCCCGCCGGCAATGCGGCGATCAGCCATCCCGCCCATCCGAAGCGCGCCTGCTCGCTTGGGGGAAGCAGGCTGAGGATTAGAAAGTTGGTGATGAGGCCTGTCAAAAAGACAGGCCCGAGGATGGTGCTGCCAAGAACTCCTGCGAACGCCACAGCGGCGCTGGCTCGGGTCTTTTTCGCATGACCCAGGACCTGCGCAAGGTCGCGCGCGATGGGGGCCGTCATCGCGACACGTCCGAACACTGTCGGCGCCAGTGGCGTCAGGACCATACCGGTGACCAGCAGCGCGAAGAGCTGGCCACGATGCGTCGCCGGGAAAATACGTCGCATCAGCAGCGAGGCGCGGAACAGCAGACCTGAGGCCCCCATCGCCGCTGTGATCCCGAGGGCCGCGACCGCTGTCACCCACGCCGAGCTCGTGAAGCCACTGAACACGAGAGCCGGCGCGGCCCCCGCGGCAGCCATCCATGCCGCCGCCATGGCGAGCGCGACCGCAAAGTCCGGCACTGGCTCGAGCAGCCAGGCAATCGCGCCACCCAACATGACAAGGACGACGTGCCAACCCGTGGTGCCGAGGCCGCTCGGCGGGGGCAGCAGCCATAGCGCCGCGGGCAGGAGGAGCGAGATGGCAATGTAGGCGACGCGTGTTGGCCACCTGCGCCGGGCCTGCGGCGGGGCCGTCATCGCGTGAACCGGCTCGAGAGCCTTGATCGGCGCTCCGACCCTCGCCCGATCGCGCCGGTCGATAG
>DATCPU010000484.1:0-2994 GCA_036569925.1 Candidatus Dormiibacterota bacterium | reverse complement strand
CCGGATTGCTGCGCCGGCTGGCGCCCGCGCTGTGTGGCGGCAATGTGGTTGTCGCCCTGGCGCCGGAGGATCGACCGCTGCCGGCTTTGACTCTCGCGGAGGTGCTTGCGACGAGCGACTTTCCATCGGGCGTGGTCAACGTGCTCAGCGGCCAGCGAAAAGAGCTGCTCCCGTGGCTGGCGTCGCACATGGACGTGAACGCGATCGATGTCTGTGGCTGCACTCCCGAGGAGGTCGGTGCGGTGGAGGCCGCGGCGGCCGACAACGTGAAGCGCGTGATCAAGCTGCCGGCGGACGAGAGGAGCCCCCATCTCGTCACGGCGTTCATGGAGATGAAGACGATCTGGCACCCGATCGGCGTCTAGGTCGCCGATCGGTCGGTAAAGAAATCTGACTCGTGAATTTGCTGCGCCCGAGTCAGGATTGACCCGGTGCGACTACGAGAGCTCGACGCCCTCCGCGGCCTTGCCGCCCTCGCGGTCTCATTTCAGCACGTATTTGTTCTGACCGGCGCGGCCGGAGCCGTCCTTGCCGTCGCCGCGTTGACGCCACTGAACACGTTGTTCGACGGAACGCGTGCGGTGCTGTTCTTTTTCGTTCTGTCTGGCTTCGTCCTTGCCGTGCCATTTTTCCGCGGTGGAGTTAGCCCCACCGGCTTCGTCGCCAAACGAGCCGCCCGCATCTATCCGGCCTACTGGTTCGCGCTCATCGTCTCGATCGGCATCTACTCGCTCTCGGCGAACCCGCACCTCACGTTTTATTCAGTCGCCAACTTCGCGTCGCTCCTAACCGAGGACACCGCGCAGACCTATAACGTCGTGTTCTGGTCCCTGGTTCAGGAGATGCGCCTATCGATACTCTTTCCGTTGCTCATCTTGCCGGTCGTCAAGCTGCCCTGGCGATGGGTGCTGGCTGGGAGCCTGCCGCTGATTGTTGCCGGGTTCTTTGGGGAGGAGTTTCCGGGCGGACCCATCATCGGATTGTTCTCGACCGTTTTCTATGCGTTCTTCTTTGTGCTCGGAGCCCTGGCTGCGAAGCACATCGATGAACTCGTTGTTGCGGTCCGGGGGTTGAGCTCACGGCGCGCAGCACTATGGCTCGGGGTGGCAGTCTTGGTCTACGGCGCCTTGCCTAATGACGGCATCGCGGTCCCGGTTGAGAAAGCCGTCCTCGGCGTTTCGTGCGTGGCGATTATGGTCCTGGCGCTGGGGTGGCACGGTTTTTCGGGATTCCTTTTGATTCCCGCATTGCAGTTCGTAGGGCGCATCTCGTACAGCTACTACCTGCTTCACCTCCCGGTGAGCAAAGTCGTTCCATTTCTTCTCCCGAGCCAGGTCTCGCTCGTAACTCCGGTGGTCGTGATCACCGGAAGCCTGCTTGTGGCTTGGGGTTCGTATCGGTGGATTGAGGTGCCGTCGATTCGTCTCGGACACCGGCTGTACGCGAAGATCAGCGCGCGCATGGCCGCGCCAGTAGAAGTCGTGCCTGCGGAGACCTAGACCTCTACAGAGTGTCGTCGTGACGGAGCTACTAAGCTGTACCCGCATGTCTGAGGTCGTCACCAGGAAGCCTCCGATTTCGGTGCGCGGCCATGCGAAGGCGATGATCTCGGCGGCGCGGATCCAGAAGCGCGTGCGCGAGCTGGGCAAGCAGATCTCAGAGACCTATGCGGACATTGACACGCCTCTGGTGATGATCGTCATCCTCAAGGGCGCCACGGTCTTCGCTGCCGATTTGTTGCGCAGCCTGACCATCCCTGCGGAGCTCGAGTTCATGCGCGCCGCGAGCTATGGGTCGGGTACCACGGGCGGGCGGCTGCGGCTGGCTCACATGGTCGAAGGACCGCTCGTCGGACGCCATGTGCTGCTCGTGGAGGACATCGTCGACTCTGGGCGGACCATCGGCGCCATCGCGAAGAGGCTGAACAAGCTCGGCCCAGCGTCGCTGCGCTTGGCGGCAATGCTGGACCGGCCCGCGCGCCGCGAGGTCGAGGTGCAAATCGATTTCACGGGATTCGTCATCCCCGACAAGTTCGTGATCGGATACGGCCTCGACTACGCCGGGCTTTACCGCGAGCTGCCCGGCATCTACTCGCTGTCATAGGTCCTGCGGGCCGCGGGCCGGCCGAGAGATTTGGAGATCCAGGGATCCCTCCCATGGCTTCGCCATGGGGGCCCCAGAGGAATGGGGTGGACCGACTAGGAGCGCATCGCTAGATGCGTGACGACGGTGGGACGGGCCCCCTAACGCACGTATCGGGCCGCATGGGCTCCAAAGATCCGGCTGGCATCTCGGACCGCAGGTCCCAATTTCGCGCCTGGCCTAAGGCCGAGCTTCACTGCCACCTTGATGGTGCGGTGCGCCCTTCAACGGCCGAGGAGCTTGCCTCGGAGCAGAGCCTCGACCTGAGGCGGCCTCTGCGACTGACTGCGCCGGAGGATTGTCCTTCGCAGACGGTATATATCTCCTACTTCGACGATGCGATCGCAGTCCTGCAGACGGCGGGCGCGCTCGAGCGGGCAGCGCTGGAGCTAGGCATCGATTCGGCCGCGGACAACATCGACTACCTCGAGGTGCGGTGGGCACCGCGCCTGCACCTGCGCCGGGGCCTCACCGTGTCCGAGGTTATCGAAGCGGTGCTGAGGGGGCTTGCCGCCTCGCCCCTGCGGGCAGTCGCGATCGTCTGCGCGATGCGTCATCACCAAGTCGAGGACAACGTGGCGCTGGCTCGGCAAGCGGGGCTGTTTGCCGGGCGCGGGGTGGTGGGCTTCGATCTTGCAGGGGACGAGATCCGCTACGCGGCAGAGCCGCAGCGGCCGGCTTTCGAGGCCGCCCGTGCGGCCGGCCTCAGCCTGACGTGCCACGCCGGAGAGGCGGGCGACCCCTCAAACGTCGAGGAGGCTCTGGATCTTGGCGTCGAGCGCATTGCCCACGGCGTGATCGGGGCACGCGATCCTCGAATAGTGGAGAGGATTCGCTCGGAGGGGGTCGCAC
>DATCPU010000483.1:0-1679 GCA_036569925.1 Candidatus Dormiibacterota bacterium | reverse complement strand
GCCTGCAGCCGGTCGGTCGCGTCCGCGAAGTTCGGGGGGCTGTTCTGCAGGTCAGCGATTACCTCGCGCTGCGTGAGCCCAGTGCCGGCTTCGAGCACCTTCAGCGCTTGCTGGGCCGCGGACGTGTCGTTCGGCAGAACGCCGCCTATCAAGGTCAGGGTGTCCTGCACAGCCTGTTTGAACGTGGCGGGGTCCGTGGTATCAGCGTGGGCCGGAGCCGGAGAGACCAACACGACGGCAACCGCCAGCGATACGATCGCGAGGCCCTGGGCCACTGTTCGCGTAATGAGGGGCCTCACGCCGCCGGGGTAGGGGCTCCAAAGCGCTGCGCGAGCTGAAACAGATCCAGGCCCTCTCGCCGCACTCGCAAATCGAAGTAGATGAGCACCGTGGCGATCTGGAGGATGGGCGCGACGAGTGAGCTGACGAGAATGCCCGTCGCTTCCGATATCGCAAGGCTCAGATATGTAGAGACGAATGCCTGCAAGACAAACTGCCCGAGTGAAAGAAACGCTTGCAACGCTCCGGCCACCACCTCGATGAGGATGTACATCAGGAAAAGAATCAGGAAGGTGCGCCACCAGCGGCCCTCGACCAGCCGCCAGCTCCGACCCAATGCGGCGCCAAGCCCGATGTTCTCGACGAACATCGTGGGCATCCATGCGATCCACCTCACGCCGATCCAGATCCACAACGGAAACAGGCAGAACAGGATGCCCATCCCTGTCAGCAGCAGGAAGTACCCGATGATGTGAAGGTAGCGACGGAAGGCGGCGCGCATCGCACCCCAGAAGGTGACGGGCCGGCCCAGGGCCGATTCGCACGCGGCGTACGTGATTGAGCCGTAGAGCAATGGATACAGCGCGATGGCGAGCACGAGAATGATCGCCAGCGACAAGAGCGTCGGTCCCAGGTCCGGGGGCTGGGTCGAGGTGGTCTGCTCGGCCAGGTTGTTGAACAGGTTGAAGAAGCTGAAGCCGGCGCCAACCGCGAGCGGGATCGACAGGATGATCGAGATGCCGGCGAACAGAAAAAAGTGGCGCCTGTACATTCGAAACGTCTCGTCCAGGAGGTCGCCGATCTCGAGGGGTCGCAGTCGGAGCGGCGCTGGAGCGCTCAATGTAGGAGCCATTGTCGCGTCGCGGGCACGAGTTTCGTCGCCCGGTTGCGGGTTATGTCATGACGCCCATGCGCTACGACGACGTCCGACTAGGGCTTCGCGGCGGCCGCGGCGGGCTCCTTGTGCTTGTGCTTCACCGGCGTGAACTTCAGCGCGTCCTCGCCGTCCACGTCGATCTGCACCGTGTCGCCGCGCGCGATCTTCCCACGAAGCAGGTGCTCGGACAGCTGGTCCTCGATCCTGCTCGTGATCACGCGCCGTAACGGTCGGGCCCCGTAGACGCGGTCGTAGCCCTCCTTGGCCAGCAGGTCCTTGGCCGCATCGGTGACCTCGATGACGATCTGCTGCTCGACCAGGTGTTTGCTGAGCTTGTTCAGCTGGAGGTCGACGATCTCCCGGATTTGGGCGGTGGTCAGGCTCTTGAAGACGACCACGGCATCGACACGGTTCAGGAACTCCGGGCGGAACATCCGCTTCAGCTCCTCGTCGATCTTCTCTTTCGTGTTCTTGTGCCGGCGCTCAACCTCGCCGGCTTCGTCAACCACTGCAGGCTGGAAAC
>DATCPU010000482.1:0-7639 GCA_036569925.1 Candidatus Dormiibacterota bacterium | reverse complement strand
CTCATCACGTCGACCCTGCCATCGGTGCCTGCGGCGCTCCGCGGCGCGCTCGCGGCCCTTTGTGCGCCGGCGTCACTGCAGCATCGACTCGCCGAGACGGTGAATCGTTCGGTTGCGGCGGAAGCGGCCACCTTCCAGGTGCCGTCGAGCGCGCTGTGGTCCGTCATCCGCGCCGCCCAATATGCCGTGACCGCCCTCCTCCTCTTCTCCGCACTCTGGTTTGCGGCCCTCTTCGTGATCCACGACGCGCCGGTCAGCTCCACGAACGTGCCGTATCTCGGAGCCGTGCCTACGCCCGTCGCGCTCCTAGCGGTCACGCTCCTCGTCGGTTACCTGTTCGCAAAGCTGCTGCAGCTGCACGCCGGCTGGCTCGGGCGACGGTGGGCCAAGCGCGTCGGCGCGCGCATCACGGGCGAGGTCCGCCAGGGGGTCGTCGACGAGCTCCTCGTTCCCCTGGACCGGTTTGAGGCCTCACGTGCTGTGCTCAATAAGGCGATGGGCGTGGCTGACGACTGCGTAGAAGCCGCGGTGTGATCCATCGCGGTCAGAGCTTCATCCGCTATGGCCAATTATCTCGACGACGCTGCCGACGTGGACGGGCTCATGCGCCGGGCCGATGCTTCTCTGTATTCGGCCAAGCGCGGCGCCTACGGCTTCGTAGCATCCTGATCGCGTGAACGCCGTCTACCCCGCGCATCGCGAAGTGACTGTCGTGCTTCGCGACGGCTCGACCCTGACCGTACGGCCGATTCGCCGGGAGGATGAGGCGGATCTCGCCCGGTTCTTCACAGATCTGTCGATGGAGTCCCGAGTCTTTCGCTTCTTCGCCGCGATTGCCCATGCCGACGCCCTGGCCAAGAAGCTCGTAGACGTCGACTATTCCTCGCGGTACGGACTCATCGCAACAGCAGGCACTGACCACAAGATGGTCGGGCACGCCATGTACGTCGAGATAGAGCCGCAGAAAGCGGAGCTGGCGCTGGCGGTGGCTGACGAGTATCAGGGCCGCGGCCTGGGCACGATCCTCCTGGGGCAGCTCGCGGAAGCGGCGGCAGGCGCAGCGATATCCGTGCTCGAGGCAGTGGTCAAACCCGAGAATCACCGCATGCTCAACGTGCTGCGCGAGAGCGGTTTTCCGGTCACCGTTCGCTCCGAGCCCGGTGAGATACACGCCGAGATCCCGACGGTCTTGACACCTCAGGCGATGCAGCAGTTCGAAGATCGCGAGCGAATCGCAGCAGTCGCGGCGGTGAGTCACGTCCTCGCCCCGCGCTCGGTAGCGGTCATCGGAGCGTCGCGACATCGCGGCAGCATCGGCGCGGAGCTGTTTCACAACCTGGTGGCCACCGGTTTTCGTGGGGCACTCTATCCGGTGAATCCGGCCGCCACCGAGATTGACGGCGTGCCGGCGTTTCCCTCCGTCATCGACATCCCTGGCGATGTGGAGATGGCCGTGATCACAGTGCCTGCTGCCTCGGTCCTCGAAGTTGCCCGCCAGTGCGCGACCAAGGGGGTTCGGGCGCTCGTCGTGATCTCGGCAGGTTTTGGTGAAGTCGGGGGAGAGGGCGTCGACTTGCAGCGCCGGCTCTTCGACATCTGCAGGCACGCCGGCATGCGGTTGGTCGGCCCCAACTGCATGGGCGTCATCAACACCGCGGAGAGCGTGAACCTCGACGCCACGTTTGCTCCTGACAAGCCCATCACCGGCCGCATCGGCTTCCTTTCTCAAAGCGGTGGCCTCGGCATCGCCGTCATGGCGCGGGCCCAGGCGCTTGGGTCGGGGATCTCCTCATTCGTGTCGGTTGGCAACAAGGCCGACCTCTCCGGCAATGACTTCCTTCAGTACTGGGAAGCGGATGGCGCGACGGACCTGATCCTGCTTTACCTCGAGTCCTTCGGCAACCCGCGCAAGTTCGCACGCGTCGCGCGCAGGGTCAGCCACTCCAAGCCGATCCTCGCCGTCAAAGGCGGCCGGTCACCTGCGGGCAATCGAGCCACGTCATCGCACACCGGCGCTTTGCTTTCCGCCTCTGACATCAGCGTCGACGCTTTGTTTCAGCAGGCAGGGGTGATCCGCACCGATGCCTTGGCCGAGCTGTTCGACGCTGCCCTGCTGCTGGGCAGCCAGCCGTTGCCCGCCGGCAATCGCGTTGGCATCATCACCAACGCCGGCGGGCCCGCGATCCTCTGCGCGGACGCCTGCGAGGCGAACGGTCTTGTCGTGCCTCCGCTGTCGGAGAAGGTTCGGACAGAGCTGGCGGCATTCCTGCCGGCCGCCGCTTCCAGCGGCAACCCGGTTGACATGATCGCGTCGGCGAGCGCCGCGGACTACAGCCGGGCGATCGCCATCCTGGCGGCGTCCGACGAGGTCGACGCGCTGATTGTCATCTTCACGCCTCCGCTGGTGACCAGGGCTCCGGACGTCATCCGCGCCATCCAGCGTGCCGCAAAGAGCTTCATGCGCCCAATTCCGCTCCTCAGCGTCTTCATGTCGAAGCAATCCGCGCCCCGCGTCATTCGCTCCGAGGGAGTGAGCGTGCCGCACTACCCCTTCCCCGAAGAGGCCGCTCGTGCGCTCAGCCTGGCCGCGCGCTACGGAGCATGGCGTGCCCTGCCGGATGAGCCGGCTGGCGAGCTCGATGGCATCGATCGCGACAGGGCGGCCGCGGTCATCGCCACGTCGCTGGCCGGCGGCGGGGGCTGGATGACGCCGCGTTCACTGGAGGAGCTTGTCGGGTGCTACGGAATCCCCCTGGTCGAAACCCGTTTCGCCGACTCGCCGAGCGCTGCTGGTCACGAGGCGGCGGAGCTCGGGTCGGCCGTGGCGCTCAAGGCGATAGCGCCAGGCTTGCTGCATAAGTCGGATGCCGGCGCGGTCCAACTCGATCTCAAGGGCGAGCGTGCGGTTCAAAAGGCGGCGGTTGATATGGCCGCCCGCCTCGAGCGGTTGGGGTACCACGTCGCCGGCTACGAGGTGCAGCCGATCGTCGCCAAAGGCGTTGAGATGATCGTGGGGGTTGTCCAGGACCAGCACTTCGGTCCAGTCGTCGCGTGCGGAGCGGGGGGGATCGCGACAGAGCTCATCAAGGATGTAACGGTGCGCATCACCCCGATCACCAGGGGAGAGGCGGGTCGGATGATCCGATCGCTCAAGACGTTCCCGCTACTTGACGGCTACCGAGGCGCCGCCCGCGCCGACATCTCAGCGTTGGAAGAGGTGATCCTGCGCGTGAGCGCGCTCGTCGAGGCGCATCCGGAAGTCGCGGAGATGGATCTGAATCCTTTGATCGTGCATGCGCGCGGAGCCGTTGTGGTGGACGCGAGAATCAGGCTGGAGCCGGGTCCCCCGAAGGCCCCGATCGGCGCTCGCTGAGCTCGCCGACCAGGATCTTCACATCCGGAGTGCGTGAAACGTCGCGAACGACGCATAGCCAAAGGTCCCGGCCGGCTAAGGCCGTAGTCCCTATCTGGAGGAGGCCGGATGGCGGTATCAGCCCCTCTCTTTAAAGGTTTCAATAGTGGCAAGAGCCGTCCAAGCTCAATCAAAAGGCCTCGACAGAGGCCACTTCAAGGAGAAGGCAGTCATGAACAAGTCAATTCGGTGGCGGATCATCTCTCTGCAGGCGATGTTCGTGGTTATCCTCGCGGCGGCGTCAGGCTTCCTGTTCTTTCAGGGAAACTTCGTGACCGGCATGGTGCACGACCAGCTGGTTGCGCAGAAGGTCTTCTTCCCGGGCACCGACCAGGTCAAGGCGGGTGGCGCTCTCGACCCGGCAAAATTCCCGACCGAGATCACCCAGTACGCGGGCACCCAGGTCGACAACGGCGACAAGGCCAGGGTCTACGCGAACGACTTCATCGCCATTCACCTGGCAGGCGTAGCCAACGGGCAGACTTACTCCCAGGTCAGCTCCGCGCAGGGCGCGGCGGCCAAGCAGCTCGCTGCGATGCCGACGACTGACCCCGGATACGCAGCTCTTCAGACACAGGTGGCGACTCTCAGCGGCCAGAAGACAACACTGTTCATGGGCGAGATGCTTCGCGGAACGCTTCTCAACTCATGGGGCTGGTGGACGGTCGGCATCTACACCGCCTACGCGGCAGTCGGACTGATGCTCGCGGCGCTGGTTGCGCTCGGCGCACTGGTCTTCGAGCTCTTCATCGCGGGCCGCAAGCCGCAGACACTCAAGGTTGCGCAGAAGATCGCTGCGTGACAGCTGATAGGACGGCAAGCTCCGGCGGGAACGGCCCGCCGGAGTTCTTCTTTTTCCTGGGGGTCTGATGGCACCCCGCACGAGGGGCTTGAGGCCCTGCCCCCCTCGTTCCCTCGAGCGAATACTGGAGGTGAGGAGACATCGAAATGGAAGACCAAGAGAAACCCTTATCGCTCGTCCTGTTTTCAGGTACCGACGACAAGCTGACCGCCGCGTCGGTGCTGGCGGTGGGCGCCGCGGTGATGGGGCTCCCGTTTCGCCCGCGCCGGCACGACGCTGGCACTGGGCCAAGGCGCTGTTCAACAAGACCTACTGGCACACGGTCCCGCTGGGGCGGCTTCCCTAACTCAAGGAGAAAGAGATGAGCATCACGATCGCGATGAGCCTGAATCTGAAAGGGATGTCGTGTCCCCTTCCGATCCTCAAGACGGCGAGGGTAATGAAGGAACTCACGTCCGGACAGCTGCTCGAGGTCTTCGCCACCGACCCTGGTTCCGTCCCCGACTTCAAGGCGTGGGCACAGGCGACGGGCAACCCTCTGGTCGAGGCAGACGAAGACGCCGGCGTTTTCCATTTTGTCCTCAAGAGGAAGGAAGTAGGAGTACTGACATGAGCATCGCCAGTCGAAGCTGATGGTGGTCGCACGTCCCTGTCCCGTCTCCAAAAAGCACATGACCTTGCCGTCGTAGACGTGTATCGAGTTGACCGGATTCTTCAACGTCCAGTCGGTCGATCCCATCTAGAGGACCTGATCGCCGGCCTCGATGAGCCCGCCGGGGCGACCATGGCGCTGGCGAAAGCGCAGGGCGCGATCACACTCTTCATCTGAGACGTAGTTAGATAGACGCAACGTGGCGCTTTCCGAACGTGTCGCCCGGCCCTCTGCGACGGATCGCGAAATCGTCAAAAATCCATACAGCGGCCTGCCGAACTGGCTGTATCCCGCCTTCGTCGTCGTGGGGCTCAGCCTGTTCGGCATCTTCGCGGTGTGGGTCGTCTTCTTTCAACACGAGGGCTACTTCGCCCCGTACCTGAGCCCCTTCTACTCACCGCTGATCAAGGTCGGGCCCATCCCTCCCGGCGTCTGGGTGGCATGGGCCCCGCTGGTCTTCCGCCTCACCTGCTACTACTACCGCAAGGCCTACTATCGCTCGTTCTTCTGGCACCCACGCTCCTGCGCGGTGCCCGAACCCAAGCGTGGTGGGTACCGCGGAGAGACAGCGTTTCCGTGGGTCCTGAACAACCTCCACCGGTTCGCCTTCTACGCAACTGTCGGGCAGGTTGCTTTCCTGTGGTTCGACGCGGTCATAGCCTTCGACTTCGGCGGCAGGTTCGGGGTCGGCCTCGGCAGCGTGCTGATGGTCGCAAACGTCCTCCTGCTTTCCGGCTACACCTTCGGCTGCCACGCCTTCCGCCACCTGGCGGGGGGCGAGCTCGATTGTTTCTCGTGCTCGCTCGCGGCCAGGGCGCGACACCGGCTGTGGAGAGGGGTCACCGTCCTCAACATCAAGCACGACCGGTGGGCGTGGGCGAGCCTGTTTTCGGTCGCCGCGACCGACATCTACATCCGCCTCCTGCTGGCCGGTGTTTTCCAGGACCCGAGGTGGGTTTCGTGAGCACCACGTACGAGACGGTCGAGACCGACGTTCTCATCCTTGGAGCCGGAGGCGCCGGCCTTCGGGCCGCGATCGCCGCTGCCGAGGGGGGCGCCCGGGTTCTCGTCGTCTGCAAATCTCTGCTGGGGAAGGCTCACACCGTGATGGCGGAGGGCGGAGTCGCGGCGGCCATGCACAATGTCGCTTACCAGGACTCGTGGGAGGTTCACTTCGCCGACACGATCAAGGGCGGCAAGCTCATCAACGACTGGCGCATGGCGGAGCTCCACGCCAAGGAATCGCCCGAGCGCGTTCTCGAGCTCGAGCGTTGGGGCGCGCTGTTCGATCGCACATGGCAGGGGCGGATCCATCAGCGGCCGTTTGGAGCCCACACATACCCGCGCCTTGCTCACATAGGGGACCGCACCGGCCTTGAGCTCATTCGCACGCTGCAGGACCGAGCAGTGCACTCCAAAGGCGTGGATGTGCACATGGAAGTCACGGTGTTCAAGCTGCTGAAAGCAGGCGGGCGTGTCGCGGGTGCGCTCGCGTACAGGCGCTCCGACGGATCGCTGATCCTGTATCGGTGTGCGGCTCTAGTGCTCGCAAGCGGCGGCACCGGGAAGATGTACCGGATCACCTCCAATTCATGGGAGAGCACGGGCGATGGGACCGCACTCGCATACGACGCCGGCGCGCAACTGCGGGATATGGAGATGGTTCAGTTCCATCCGACGGGCATGGTCTGGCCCGCCGGCGTGCGCGGCATTCTGGTTACAGAGGGTGTTCGCGGCGAAGGCGGCGTGCTTCGAAACAAAGAAGGCGAACGGTTCATGGAGCGATACGACCGCGAGCGCATGGAGCTTTCGTCCCGCGACGTGGTCGCCCGGGCGATCAACTCGGAGGTGCTCGCGGGCCGCGGCACTCCGCACGGTGGCGCGTACCTCGACATCACGCATCGGAAGCCCGACTTCATCAAGAGCAAGCTGCCATCCATGTATGAGCAGTTCTTGAAACTTGCCAAAGTCGACATCACGAAGGAGCCGATGGAGGTGGCTCCGACGATTCACTACGCCATGGGCGGTGTGCGAGTCAACGCCGAGACCGGTGAGAGCACGGTGCCGGGCCTGTACGCTGCCGGCGAGGTGGCATCCGGCCTGCACGGCGCGAACCGGCTTGGCGGCAACTCCCTGAGCGACCTGCTCGTCTTCGGCAAGCGCGCGGGTGACGCTGCTGCGGAAGCTGCGATGAACGCGAAGCATCGGGGGGAAATCGATTCCGTCGATGTCAATGAGGCCGTCGCCACGCTGCTGGCGCCGCTCAATCGACCCGAAGGCGAGAACCCGTTCAAGCTCATGGCCGAGATTCAAGACGTGATGACGGAGCACGCGCCGATCGTCCGCGAGGAGACCGGCCTGACTGCCGGCCTCGACAAGATCGGCGCCCTGAAAGCGCGAGCCGGATCATGCGGCACAGGTGGTGGCACCAGCCTGGCATTCAATCCTGGCTGGCATACGGCGCACGACCTCCGCTCCCTGCTGGTCAATGCGGAGGCCCTCCTTCGCTCTGCATTAATAAGGAAAGAGAGCCGTGGCGCTCACGCTCGCGCGGACTATCCCAAGACCGATGACCAGCTCACCTCTGTGAACTATGTCGTGGAGAGGAGTCCGCAGGGCATGCACGTGAAGCCCGAGCAGCGGCCGTCGATGCCGGGCCACCTGGCTGATGCGGTTCAACGCTCGTACGCCCGCTACACCCCGGAGGAGACCGAGTAAATGGAGATCTCAAACCTTGACCTCAAGATCTGGCGGGGTGACGCGAACGGCGGGG
>DATCPU010000481.1:0-1580 GCA_036569925.1 Candidatus Dormiibacterota bacterium | reverse complement strand
ACTGAGTTGCTGGGAACGTAGGGCGATACGTCCTGATGCACAGCCCGCGCGAATGGGGGTGTGGACATGCCGCTCGGCTCGCGCAGAGCTTGGACAACCCCACCCCCGTCACTGCTGCAACGACGGCCTCGCGTTGCATCAGAGCGGAACCTGACCGAGAGCCATTCGTTGCATCCCAGCCGAATGTGACCGGGTGGCATGGGCAGAAAGTTCGGTCTGGGCCTCTTCGAGGGCGGTCTTCAGGTGGATCGGACGGACCGCCGCATACCGGGCGTCAAGGTTTTGCCTGGTAGCCGCGGGGAGGTTGCCGAGCGTGAGCAATCGACGGTAGGGCGTTTGAGCCGTGTCATACCGCCTCCGCACTCGAGGGCCGTTTCGGGTCTTCTCGACGAGCTTGAGAACGGGCTGCAGAAAGTTCACGTAGTCCTCCGCGAGCGTATACACAGAGTTCAAGGCTGGCAGCGCGTCCTGTTCGAAGCGGGCGTAGCCGACCAGACGGCGCACCACCGACCAGTTTTTCTGTTCCACGTGGCAACTGTCGTTCTTACGGTACGGACGGGCACGGGTGAGGGTGATGGACTCTTCTTGGCAGTAGTGGACCAGCGTACGGTTGATGAACTCGCCACCATTGTCGGAGTCCAGGCCGAGAAGCGGAAATGGCAGTCGGCGTCGGATCTCGGCCAACTCCTCGAAGACCGCCTCTTCGCCCTTATTGCGCACCCCCCGGCAGAGCATCCAGCCGGTGGCCACATCCACCGTGCTCAAGGTAGAGAGGAACTGCCCTGCGCTGGTGGACCCACAATGGGCCACCAGGTCGATCTCCAGGAATCCAGGCCGAGCGTCATTCCAATCGGCGAAGGTCTTGATCGGGACCTGGTTGCGTAACAGCGAACCCGGTCGAGTTAGGGATCGACCTCGACCGCTCGGCAGCGCTCGGTACGGAGCCAATAGACGATCGATCGTGGCTGGACTCATATGCCCTACCCGGGCCACCAGTTCGGGATCCAGGTCGGACAGCTCACCACAGGCGCTCAGCTTGCCGAGCAGCTCGGACAGGAACGGCGCCAGTCGCTTACTGCATACGTAGTCGGCGATCTGCCAGCACGGCCGCAGCAGCGCCACCTCCTCGGGCCCGTACACCGGCGGACGTCCGTGGCCCGGTGGCAGCGCAGCGCGCGGGAACGGCCCACGCAGCAGCTTGATGGCGTACTTCCGGTTGTACCCGGTCGCGGCGCAGAACTCGTCCAGGATCCAGCCCTTCTGCTCGCGGCCGGACCGCTGATACCGCATGGCCACCGCCGCCGCGTAGTCGTACCGGGTCTCTCGCTTCACCTGACCGGCCCTCCGTTCGGTCAGATTTTTTCTGAGCCCGTCGGTCAGATCTGTTCTGAGGCGACGACTCCCCTTTGGGTCAGATCCGTTTCGATGCAAGTCGGGCCTTTCGGCCGTGACATCAAAGTGATATAACCGGTGATGCAACGACCTGGGCGCGGGTGTGATTTACCCGTGAGTCAATTTGAAATTCCATGAGTATGTCGTCGGGCGGGCAGTGACCACCATTCCGTAGGTGACCATGTTCG
>DATCPU010000480.1:0-8947 GCA_036569925.1 Candidatus Dormiibacterota bacterium | reverse complement strand
GGCCCAGCCGAGAGAGGGGCGTCCAACTTGCACGGCAGCGACGTCAGTGCATCGCCAGCTGCGTCGCCTTCACCGCCAGCAGAATCACCGCCAGCACCAGGTAGGCAGCCATGGCCATCATGGCCACCCGCCTTGGCGCCGACCACGTAGGGCGCTCGAGCAGGACGAGAGCCGGCATCCTCCAGTTCTCACGCTCGGCACGCGAGACCTCAGGCTGAGGGCTGGAGCCTCGCTGGCCCGCCCACAGCCACGCGCCTCCCGCCACGAGGACGACGGCGACCGCAGCGCCAAGCAGCACCACCAGCCGGTTCACGTCGACCGCCGGAAAGGCTGTCGAAACCACCAGCACCATGGAAAGGACGAGGAGCGCTCCGATGATGACGGCCGCAACGAGGTTCAGCCACGACCGGTTCACCCACGGGCCGAGCACCGCGCGGTCGTTGCACAGTAGGACTACGAAGACAGTCGAGCTCGGCAGGAGGATGCCGGCCAGCGCTTGGACGGCGGTGGTGATGAGGCCAAGGGGTGCGCGCGGTATGAGCACTATCGCGGCAGCCACCGCGACTGTCGCGGCGTAGGTACCGTAAAAAAGCTTCGCGTCGCCGATGCCCCTGTGCAGCGAGTGGCGCAGGCCGAACATGTCGCCGAACGCGTAGGAGGTCGCGAGAGTCACAGCAGAAGCGCCGACTATCGACGCGTCGAACAGAACCAGCGCAAAGATCGCTCCGACCGCCGGCGAGATGTGAAGGTGAAGCCCCCGTGCCAAGCCCAGGGCATCTTTGTAGTGGCCGAAATCGCCGGTGCCGGTGAAGGCGGAGGCGGCCGACATCATGATGGCGGCTGCGCCGACGACGACCACGATCGCTCCGAGCGCCGTGTCGGCCTTCTCGTATTCGAGCCAGCGTGGCGTGATGCGCTTGTCGATTACGTTCGACTGCTGGAAGAAGAGCTGCCAGGGTGCAACGGTGGTACCGACGATCGCGATGATCAGCAGCGCTGCGTTGGACGTGAACCCGCCCAGGATGGTCGGCTGGATGAATCCCCTGATGACTCCGCCCGGATTGGGATGACTGAGCACTGCGAGCGGCAGCACCAGGAGGCTGGCAAACAGGAAGACGAACATCGCCCGCTCCCAGCGCGTGAAGTTGCCAGTGACCGTGATGCCGATGAGCAGGATCGCAGAGAGCGGGACGACGACATACGGGCTGAAGCCGAAGTACTCACCGGCCATGCTGATGCCGATGAACTCCGTGCTGATGATCAGAAAGTTCAATAGGAACAGCCCGCCGACCGAGAACCACCCCCAGAACGCGCCGAATCTCTCCTTGATGAGCCTGGCCTGCCCGACACCGGTGACGGCGCCAAGACGCACGACCATCTCCTGGTTGACGATCAGGACCGGCACCAGCAGCAGAAGCGTCCACAGAAGCGAGTAGCCGAAGTCCTGGCCGGCCTGCGCGTACGTCGAAACACCGCCCGCGTCGTTGTCGCCGACCATGACGATGAGGCCTGGCCCGACGATAGCGGCCAGGGTGAGCAGCCGCCTACGCCAGGTTCGTCGCGGCGCCTCGTCGCTGGCGCGGATCGTGCCGAACGCGCCGCGAATGTCGCCTGGATGGGCCTCTTGGGCCACCGAGGTAGGGACCGGGTGGGAGTCGCCTCTCACCGGCCCGCGCTCGGCCACCGAGGGTCAGACCCCGCTGCTCGCTTCGACGCGGTTGCGCCAGTTCTCTGGCACGAGGGCTTCGAGCACATCGTCCACTGAGATGGCGCCAACCAGGATCGAGTTGATGTCGGTGACGGCGAGCGCAGTCAGGTTGTAGTCCGCCATCATCATCGACACGTCAGCGAGATCGGCGCCTGCGCTGACGCGCAGGTCGACGATGCCAGGCTGGTCCTCGACGGCGGTGGCCGGATCGCTCCGCAGAAGGTCAACCACGCTGAGGCTGCCGACGAGCTTGCCGTCGGCCTCGGTCACGAAGACCGTGTTCAGCAGCTGGTGAGGTGCTTTGTCCTCGGTGCGCACGCGCTCGAGCGCTTCGGCAGCCGAGGCGCCGCGCACCACCGAGATGTAGTCGGGGTTCATCATCCCGCCGGCGGTCGTCGGGTGGTACTGCAGGAGCTTGCGGAGCTTGTTCTGCTGCGGCGCCGGAAGCATGCTGAGCACCGGCGTCAGGCGATCGTGGTCGAGCTCCGCCAGCAGGTCGGCGGCATCGTCGGGCGCCATACGGCCGAGCACTTTCGCGGCCTCCTCGTTCGAACGAGACTTCAGAAACTCAACCTGGTGTTCCGTGTCGAGCTCTTCGAAAACGTCGGCCGTCAGCTCGACGTCGCTTTCGACGGCATGGATGATCTCCTCGCCTTCCTCGTGTGACGCGCCCTCGACCAGGTCTGCGATCTGGGCGGGATGTAGCCTGCGAAGTCGCTGCAGCGGCATCAACAGCTTTGCGGTCGGGACATGCCCCACGAACGGCTGCACGTCCTTCCAATCGAGAACCGCGTGCCGGCGCAGGTCGGGCCGGGCCCGCCTTGGGACCAGGCGGCGCAGCATTGCGCGCGGACTGCGGTCGACGCCAAGAAGCACCCAGCCTTCAGGCGTCTGACCGAGCACGAGGTCGTGCGCCTGTACGATTCGACCGCGCGCGACGTCCATGAGATGACGCCCCAGGACGTCTGCGGCCAGCACCACCTCGCCCGGTCGGCGCTGGAACGCGCCGGTGTGTACCGTAGGGCTGCTCAACCTGACCTCGCCCGGAGCGAGCTTCGCAATGTCAGACATGCCGACATAGACATCGCTGCCGCCGATGCGAACCTTGATCCCTGTCACCGGGGGATAAGCTCCCCCGCCCTCGCCCAGCTTCACGATCAAGTCCTCAACGCGGCCGACCTCATCGCCGGCAGGATTGAGGACTGGGCTCTTCAGGATCTGGGTGAGCGTCAGCCTCCGCTTGTCATCGGCGCGGGCGCCGTTGGTCGACTCATCAGCCTTGCCGTTTTCCATTTGATCGCTCATCGAATCACCGCCAATGCGGTCCTCCACCAATCCCTTTAGCCACCCGGGCCCCAGCCCTACGTCCGCAATTATCCGGCCGCAGCCTCCATCTTGCCCTCCAGCTGCTCCATGCGCTTGAGCATCCGTTCCAGGGCGACATCCTGCGCGGTGAGGTGCTCCTGCATCTGCAGGCACTCATGCAGGATCGCCTCGGCGTCCTGGTAAGTGACCACCGCGCGCCTGTCTGAGGCCGCGCCGAGGACCTGCTGGCCGACCATGATCACGAACATCAGCAAGAGCTGCACGATGTTGCCGAGGAACAGGAGAAAGGCGAAAGGATAAGGATCGATCTTGTGCAATGGACCCCACGCAAAGCCCGCGAGGACCATCCAGGTTGCCATCGTGATCGCCGCTATGTAGAACGCCCACATCGTCCCCACGCGCTTGGTGATGGCGGCGCCGAGACGCCCGTTGACCCCTATGTGTTGATCGGCGACCTTAGGCGGCGCCTGCAGTTTCCGCTCCTCCGTGTGCGGGTGCGGATGGTGGACGAATTCGATGTCGGTCATTCCCAAGACCCTCCAAATAACGAGGTGCCGAAGCGTGCCGGGGCCTACCCGCGCCGCTAGGATCGGGTGTAAGACATGGGACGCGTCGAGCAGTATCGCGCCGAGCTCAGGCGCTTGAGCGAATGGGAGCCATACCTCAAGAAGAACTCCGGGCTGCCGGGCGCACGCGCCAACCTCGAGCTGGTGGAGGCGGTCGGTGAGGAGGCTGACGCGGAGCGCTTGTGGCGACTGTCGGCCTCCAGCGACGAATTCTTTGCCTTGTGCGGCACGGCCGGGCTTGGCCACCTCGCGGTTTCGGACCCGGTGCCGGTCATGTCATGGCTGCTGGAGCTGTCAGCCGATCCGCGCTGGCGAGTGCGCGAGGGCGTCGCGATCGCTCTGCAGCACCTGGGCCGGTACAGCATGCCCCGCCTCCTGGCAGAGATGGAGAAATGGTCGACCGAGGGTCCTTACCAGCAGCGTGCTGCAGCAGCGGGGCTATGCGAGCCCAGCCTGCTGAAGGAGCCTGAGCACGTCGTCAGGGTGCTGAAAATCCTGGACCGCATGACCAGGGCGCTGGCCGCCACCAGTGCCCGCAAGAGCGAGGAGTTTCGGGTCTTGAGGCAAACCCTCGGCTACAGCTGGAGCGTCGCGGCGGCCGCGCTTCCGGACGTAGGACGGCCGCTGATGGAGAAGTGGCTGCGGTCCACGGACAAGGACGTGGCTTGGGTGATGCAGAGCAACCTGGCCAAAGCTCGCATCGCTGCGCTGGGACCCGGCTGGGTGGAGCGCTGGCGCAAGAAGGCCCTCCTGTCTGCGCCAGGTCCGGTGACAGCCGACGCCGACGCGCCGCCTCCAGTCATGGCGACTGCGGGGGCGAAGAAGAAAGCCCTTGTCACGAAAGGTGCTCGCACCCGAGCCAAGAGCTCGACTACGGCGCGCAGGCGAAAGTCGTGACCGACGAAACGCCATCCACGCCACCTGACCCTACCCCTCGATTCCCCATGGAGGAAACGCCATCCACGCCACCTGACCCAACCCCTCACTTCCCAATGCCTGCGCCGCCGCCGCCGGCTCCCCGATCAGCACCGCTCCCAGCACCGCCGTCTGTCTCTCCTTCTTATATGGCCCCGCCGCCGGCGCCGCCGCCGAGGCCTCCGCGGTCCCGCAGCAGACTCTTCGTCGGCCTCGTTTCGGTGGTCGCATTGCTGGTGATTGCCGCGATCGCGGTTGGTGTGATCCTCGTCGGCATCAATGCGGTCAAGCGGTCGACCCACACCGCAGGGCCTGTGGTCGCCTCGACTGACCTGAGCTCGACGAGCGGCAAGGCCGTTTTTTCGGACGACTTCCGCGATCCCAGCTCTGGCTGGACCACCGACTCGCTCCCCTCTGGGACGACATTCGGCTACGCGCCGCAAGGCTATGTCGTGGTGGCCAAAGGCGAGCTGGACCATTTCGCGAACTCGCCCTACTCCACGGCGGTGGCACAGATCGCGATTGCGGTCACGGCGACTCAATCCACCGACGCGCCGGTCGGGGCGGGCTATGGCGTGAGCTGCTGGCGCGGGCAGGACACGGCTGAGCTGCGCTACGACTTTGTGATGACGTCTGCGGGGGAGTGGACGATTGACCGGCGCGACGGGGGCGTGCTGACCGCGCCATTGATCATCAAGCGCGGGACTTCCACGGCCAAGCTCGGCGCCACGCCGCTGGCGATCCAGGGCATGTGCGCGACGCTTGCCGACAAGCACACCGTGCGCCTCCTGATGTTCGCGGGGAAGAACAAGATCGCGGACATCACCGACAGCTCGATCGCCATGCCTGATGCCGGTTGGCAGGCGGATCTCACTCTGACCAGCTCATCCATCCACGACTCAACGGTGACTGTCACGCACTTCGAGGAACGCGACCTCGAGCGCTGAGCACGCAACGCCGGCAGGGTCTCGCTCGCTCGGACCGTGGGTTGCCACTTCTATACAATCCGGCGATACATAGGTGCCTCTAAAGCCCGGCGATGATTGGAGCGGCAAACAGGTCGTTGTGACCGGGGCTGGGGGCTTCATCGGGAGTCACCTGACCGAGCGTTTGGTGAGCCTCGGCGCCTCCACAACAGCATTCCTGCGCTACAACTCGCGATCGGACGCCGGCCTGCTTGACGAATGTCCCGCGGAGATTCGCAGCGAGATCCACATGGTCTGGGGCGACCTGTGTGACCCCGACAGCGTCCGAAAAGCGGTGCAAAAGGCGGACGTCGTGTTTCACCTCGGCGCCCTCATCGGCATCCCTTATTCGTATGAGTCGCCTCGTCAGTACGTGGATGCCAACATCCTCGGCACGCTCAACGTGCTCGAGGGGGTGCGATCGGGCGGCGTGGGCCGCATGGTTCAAACGTCCACCAGCGAGGTGTACGGCACGCCGATTTATACCCCGATCGATGAGAAGCATCCGCTGCAAGGCCAGTCGCCGTACTCAGCTTCCAAGATCGGGGCCGACAAGCTCGCCGAAAGCTTCTGGCGCACCTACAAGCTGCCGGTCGCGACCCTCCGGCCTTTCAACACGTTTGGTCCGCGGCAGTCGGCGCGGGCGATTCTTCCGACCATCATCCGCCAGGCGTTGAAGGGATCGGAGATCAGGCTCGGGAGCCTCACACCAATTCGCGACATGAACTACGTGGGCGATACGGTGGATGGATTCATTCGGATCGCTTTGTCCGACGCGGCGTTGGGAAGCGTGGTCAACATCGGATCCGGCCGCGGTCTCACTGTGGGCGAGATGGTGGATGGCGTTTCGAAAGCGCTGGGGAAAAAAATCACAGTCCTGCAGGACCCGGACCGCGTGCGGCCGCCGTCGAGCGAGGTGGAAGCATTGATCGCCGATGCGACGCTTGCGCATGAGCTGTTCGGGTGGAGCTCGGTAACGCCATTCGAAGAAGGCCTGCAGCGCACGATCGATTGGCACTCGGAAAAGCGCCTGGACCTCGACCCCGCACAGTACCTGGTTTGAGGCGCGGCACGCGATGAAAGCGGTGATCCTCGCCGGTGGCAAAGGCAGCCGCCTCGCTCCGTACACGACCGTGCTGCCCAAGCCCCTCATGCCGATCGTCGACACGCCGATTCTGGAGATCGTTCTCAAGCAGCTCAAGACATCGGGCATCGACGACGTGGTCATCGCCGTCGGTCACCTCGCCTCGTTGATCAAGACGTACTTCGGCGACGGCTCGGAGCTGGGAATTCGGATCGAGTACGCGCACGAATCGACGCCGCTTGGGACTGCAGGCCCATTGGCCAACATCAACTCACTGACCGAGACGTTCCTGGTGATGAACGGCGACATTCTCACCGACCTGGACTACGCGAAGCTGGTCGAGCATCACCGGACGAGCGGCGCGATCATGACGATCGCCACTCACAAGAGGACCGTAAAGATCGATTTCGGTGTGCTCGAGACGGCTGATGGCGGCGTCACCAAATATGTCGAGAAGCCGACGCTCGACTATGTCGTGTCCATGGGGATCTACGTCATGGAGCCGAAGGTGCGTGAACTGATCAAAAAGGGCGAGTACCTCGACCTGCCCGATCTCGTCCGGCTGCTTCTCGGTTCGGGCCAGCGCGTCGAAGCGTATCCGTTCGATGGTCGCTGGCTCGATATCGGGCGACAGGAAGACTTCAACGAGGCCCAGGTTCGGTTCGAAGAGCACCGCGACCATTTCTTGAAATGAGCGCTGACGTTCGGGTCCTGGTCACCGGCGCGAGTGGCCAGCTTGGCGGGCATGCGGCACGGTTGCTGGCGGAGAGCGGCAAAGAGGTCTACGGGACCATCCGCACGCCGCCGACGGGTGCCGAGCCACCCGGAATTCGCTGGCTGCGCTGCGACTTCACCAGGCCTGATGAGGTCCGCGCCGCGGTCGAAGCCGCGAACCCATCGCTGGTGCTGCACACGGTTGGGTTGGGCGGCACCTCCGATCTGAGCGCGCTGACCGCGGCCAACGTAACGGCGCTTGGGCACCTCATGGATGCGCTGGATGGCGCGAAGATCCAAAGCCTGGTGGCCATCGGCTCGAGCGCCGAGTACGCCGCGAGCAATCGCCGCCAGGCGATTCGCGAAGATCACCCCCTCGGGCCGGCCAGCCCGTACGGCGTCACCAAGCTTCAGCAGTTCGAGCTCGCACAAAAAGCTTTCAGAAGCGGCATGCGCGTCGTTTATGGGCGCCCGTTCAACCTCATCGGGCCGGGCGTCTCGTGTGCGACGGCGGTGGGCGACATTACCAAGCGCCTGGCCGAGGCGATGCGCAAAGGCGGCTCGCAGGTGCTTGAGGTCGGCGACCTCGACAAATGGCGCGACTACCTCGACGTGCGCGACGTGGCTGCAGCCTGCGCGACCTTGCTCGAAAGCGGCGTGCCCGGGGAGACCTACAACATCTGCAGCGGCGTACCCGTGCTGCTGTCCGAGGTGGTCGAGAGGCTGCTCGCGATGGCCGGCGGGCATGTGTCGCTTCGCACGGTCGACCGAGGCCCGTCGCAAGGCTATGTGGTCGGCGACCCTTCCAAGCTCCGCAACCTGGGCTGGACACCAACGTTCGAGCTGGGGTCGTCTTTGCGCGACGGGCTGAGCTACCTCACATCAGGAATCGGCTGACGTTACGAGATGGCGGCGGTGGCCGTTTAGACGTCATCAAGCACACTGGTCTCGCGCTGATGCTGCTGGCCCTTGCGGCATGTGGACCTCACTACATGAGCGGAACCCCAACCTCCCCCGCGTCGGTGCCGCCGGCGGTGGCCGCTTTAATTCAAGACTTGAAGAGGCAGCCAGTCGCGAATCCGCCGGCGTACGTGGCCAGCTACGAATATGGGGGCCAGGTCGTCTATTACGTGCCACCCCGGTGCTGTGACATCTTCGGCAACCTGTACAACGCCGGCGGGCAGGTGATCTGCCATCCGGACGGTGGGCTGGCGGGGCACGGCGATGGACGGTGCCCGGACTTCTTCAGTCTGAGAAAACACGAGACGATCATCTGGCGCGACACGCGGCCTCCCTATTGATCGATGCCCCGCAAGGTGGTGCCCCGCCAGGGATTCGAACCCCGGACCCTCTGATTAGAAGTCAGATGCTCTATCCACTGAGCTAGCGGGGCGAAGGCGCCGTCTCGGAGAGAATACTTAGGTGGTGGCGGTGAGGCCAGAGATGCCTCGCCTTACGGGGGTTGCGGAATGACGGACAAGCTGCAGCGTTTGAAGGAGATCCTGGGCGAGGTGTCCGACCTCGGCCGGGCCGGCGCCGTGCTCGGGTGGGACCAGGAGACATTCATGCCGCCCGGCGGCGTGGAGGGTCGGGCGGACCAGCTCACGACTCTCGAGCGGATTAGCCACAGCCGATTTGCGTCCGATGAAGTCGGCGCGTTGCTGGATGC
>DATCPU010000479.1:0-3453 GCA_036569925.1 Candidatus Dormiibacterota bacterium | reverse complement strand
GTCTGAGGCGCAGTTGATCAGGTAGACGGCGTGGATCACGACCGCTTCGACGGGTGAGTCGTCCATCGCTTCTTTGAACTCGGCGAAGTCGTCAGGGCCATACTTGGTCGGCCGCCACATCCGCGGGCTCTGGTTGAAGATCTGAATTGATTCGCAGCCGAGATCCGCGCCCCGCTCGATTGCGTTCGGCAAGCCGCCTGAGGTGGAAACATGCGCGCCGATCAACATGGATCCGGCACTCTAGTGAGGAAACAGGCGTCCCCGTGGCGTTGGATAGCACTGTTTGCTCTAGACCAATTGTGTTGGATCGACTAGTGTCGTAGATCTTGACTAGACGGGATGGTGGAAGGTTTGTAGGGAAGGTAACGCCTGCTCGGCGGTCGCTGGGCATAAGGCTCCTCATGGGCGTGCCGTTTATTGCCCTGGCGCTCGCCGTCATTGTGATTGGCATTTCATCCGATCGAGCATGGCCGGTCGCTGCGTTTCTATTGATCGGAATCGTAATTCTCGTCGTGCCCACGGACGCATGGCAAAAACTCCTCAGCAGCGTCGAGAAAGCACAGATCGGACCATTCAGCCTCGGATTGCGTCAGCACGTCGAGAAAGCGGCAGAGATCGCACCACCGTCGGACAAAGGCGAGGGAGTTGAAGATGAAGCGGCGAAAGACGCTCGGGATGTGTTCGAGCTGAGGATGCAGCTTGAGTGGAAGCTGGCCTTCATCGCAAAACACCTTCTGGCAACCGGTAGCGGCGTGACCTTTGTGACGATCGGGAGTCTCCAGTTTGACGGCTATTTGACCGAGGCAGAGGCGCGGACCGCGACCGGCATCATGCTGGCCCGGGATGAGGAGCTCCGAGAGTTGCCTGCCTCCGAGCGGCGGAGGTTCATCTCAGAGGCACAGGAATTCCTCGACGGACTGCGATCCAGCGTCTTCTGGGGGCGAGTCAAGAGGGAGTTGGAGGGTGCCGACAGCGATGCCGCCGACCTCATGCCCAAACAAATCGAAGGTACCGGCGGCCGGGATGACCTTTTGGCGGGCGGCAATGGCGTGGAAACCCGCATCGTGCCGATATTTGCGTTGAATTCGGACTCGACCAAGCTGAAGACGGCGATCGAACGCATGGAAAAAGGTTCTCTGCCGGGCCCCGCAACGAAGCGGCAACTCATCGTCGTGCCCGATGGCACGGAGAGCAAGGCTCCGCCGCACGCGACATCGAGGGTCGTGGAGCTTGCCAAGCTTCGGGAAGCTCTCACTTCCTCCTAAGTGGAAACATGCGGGCCGATCAACATCGTGCCCGACGACTCTCCCATCCGACTCAGGTTTGCCCCCTCACCAACCGGTGCCCTTCACATCGGTGGCGCGAGGACGGCGCTCTACAACTGGTTGGCGGCGCGCCACCAGGGCGGCTCCCTGGTGCTGCGGATCGAGGACACCGACCGCGAGCGGTCCACCGAGGAGAACGTCGAGCAGATTCTCGACGCGCTGCGCTGGCTGGAGCTCGACTGGGATGAAGGACCGGTATCGCAGGCCTCACGCTCGGATCGCCACCAGGTGGCCCTGGAGCGCCTGCTGGAGAGCGGTGCCGCTTATCGCGACCAGGCGAACGCAAAGGACGTCGAGGCCTGGAAGGCGGAGCACGGTGCCGGTCGCGGCTATCGGGGCGAGCCGAGTGAGGCGGAAGATGCGGCGGTGCGGCTGCGGGTGCCCGACGAGGGCGAGACCGTGGTCGAGGACCTGATCCGTGGGCCGGTCAGCTTCCCCAACCGCAGCTACGACGATTTCGTCATCGCCCGCGGCAACGGTTCGGTCCTCTACAACTTCGCCGTCGCGGTGGACGACGCGGAGATGGGCATCACCGACGTGGTGCGCGGCGACGACCACCTCTCCAACACGCCGAAGCAGTTGCTCGTGCTCGAGGCGCTCGGCTTCGAGGCGCCGCGTTACGCGCACCTGCCGCTTCTGCATGGTCCCGACGGCCGCAAGCTCTCCAAGCGCCACGGCGCCGCCTCGGTGCAGGAGTTGCGCGATGCGGGCTACCTGCCGGCGGCCGTGCGCAACTACCTGGCGCTGCTCGGCTGGGGGGCCGACGACGATGCGACGCTGATCCCGACCGAGGAGCTGGTCGAGCGCTTCCGGGTCGCGGACGTCGGCAAGGCGGCGGCGGTCTTCGACGAGAAAAAGCTGCGTTGGGTCAACGGCCGCTACATGCGTGAGATGCCGCTCGAGGAGTACATGAACGCCGTGGCGACGCACCTGGACCGCCCAGCGGACGAGCGGCTGCGAGCGGCCTGCGAGATCGTGCAAGAGAAAGCGCAGACCCTGGCTGAGGTCTGGCCGTTGATCCGCTTCCTCTTCGAGCCCCCGGTCGAGGACGAGATGGCGTGGCGTAAGACGATGAAGGACGAGGCCCCGGTGGCGCTGGAGGCGGCCCGGGAGGCACTTGACGCAATAGACGGTTTCGATGCGGCGGAAGTTGAGGCGGCGCTGTCGCCGTTGCCGGAGCGTTTGGGCCTCAAGCCAGGGCGCGTCTACCAGCCGATTCGGGTTGCGATCAGCGGCGGCACTGTCTCGCCCGGCATCTTCGAGTCGCTGGCAGTGCTGGGCCGGAAGGAATCCTTGCGGCGCATCGAAACGGCGCTGGTACGCCTTCGCGCACAAAGCAACACCTAAAATTCGGGATGCCAAAGCTAAACCGTGCGTCCTCTGCTGCCGATGACGGGGGCAGAGCGACCTGGCTATGGCATCGAGCAAGACACAGAGCAATGGGAAGGTGCACTCGGCCGATGCGCCGCGTGGCGCCGGCGCACCCGCGCCCGGGGCGCGCCTTGCCGCGGCCTTCGAGGCTGTGGAGAAATTCCCGGCGCTGATCGAGTCCCGCGCACGTGTAATGCAGGCAGCGACGGCCGAGACCGCCCGCGTGGGCGACCTGGTCGAGGCTGTGGAGGCCGACGTCGCCCTGACGATTGCTGTTCTACGCTTCGCCAACCGCGCCAGCAGCTTGGGCAACATCGGCGGCATCCCGGCCGCCATAGACGTTCTGAAGCCCTCCGGCGTGCTGGCGATCGCCGGCACCGCTCCGGTCTTCGACTTCTTCGAGCCGAACGGGGGCTGGGAGCTGCGCCCCGAGCAGTTCCGCGTCCACGCCCTCGCAACTCAGCAGGCAGCCGCCCGGATCGGGCGTGAGATCGGCTGGGAGGACCGCGACGAGCTGGTGGTTGCGGCCCTTCTTCACGACATCGGCCGACTGGTCATCTCCAAGCTTCATCCGGGCCGCAAAACCTACTTCGATGCGACCTCGCGCACGCCTGAGCAACGGATCCGCGAAGAACGCGACCAGCTCGGCATCGACCACGCGCTGGTCGGCGGCGTTCTGGCGCGGCGCTGGAACGTGCCGCAGCGAATCGCTGTGGCGATCGAGCGCCACCACGCAGAGGATGCCGAAGGGCTTGCC
>DATCPU010000478.1:0-18043 GCA_036569925.1 Candidatus Dormiibacterota bacterium | reverse complement strand
AGCACGAGCTTCGGACTGCTACCCCGACCGGCTCCTGTCGAGCTCTCGTCGGGGTCGAATGGTGTTGCGGCGTACGGCGGCGCTGCCACGCTGGTCTGGGCCGGCAATCTCCAGGTCAGCGCCACGGCGCTGCCGGTGTCGTTCGAAATTGGCCCGGCAGCCGTGCTCGCGCCCCCTCCGCCGCCGTGCGGAATTCCGCCCAACCTGTATATGCCAGCTCCCAACAGCACGACCAGGGCGACCGCGACCGCCGCCGAACGCGCCGAGGACGATGAGCCAATGCCCCGGACGAGGCCGGCGAGGCCGGCGCCAACACGCGGCCAGATGGGCCGGCGCGCCTGCATGCGCGACCAGAGCTCAGCCTCGAATTTCGGGCGGGGGCGAGTCGTCTGGAAGGCGTCGTCGAGCTGGCGCTGCAGCGCCTGCAGCTCGAGGTCCTCGTCCTCGTTCACGCGCCCTCCTTCTGGACCGAGTCGCGCAACGCTTTCAGGCCGCGGTGATAGAGCATCTTCGCAGCGTCCTCTGTGCAGGTCATGAGAACGCCGACCTCTTCGAAGCTGAGGCCGGAGTGCCGGAGCGCAATGGAGTCTCGCTGGCGGTCCGGCAGCCGCGCGACGTGCGCGAGAAGTGCCTTGTACTGCAGGCGCTCCTCCGCCATGCGGCCCGGGTCCGCCTCGGCAACCGGCTGCTGCTCGATGGTGCGCCGCAAGCGCTCGCGCCTGCCGTGCGCGCGAAAATGGTCGGTGGTCGCATTCCGCGCGATGCGAAAGAGCCACGCTGCCGGGCTCGTATTGCGCGACTCGAATCGATCGTATGCCTGGTAGGCGTTCATGAACACCTGCGCCGTGATGTCCTCGGCGTCCGCCGCGGTGCCCACCTGCGCGCGAACATAGGCATAGATCCGACCGAGGAAGTCGCGGTACAGATCTTCAAATGGTGGCCGATCGGCAGGCACGGCCGGTTCATGGTATTGGCAAGCACTCCCGTTTTGACCCAACGCCCCTGGGTGGGCGGTTGTAACGCAGCCGAGCGTCTAGCTTGCCGCTGCTGCCCTGAACGCTGCCCCAATCTCGGCGGGGCGGTTGGTGAAGATCGAGTCGGGCTTGCAAAGCCGGCACCACGCGACGGCCGTCTCGTCATCGACCGGCCAGACCGCGACGGCACCACCGGCGGCGTGGACCTCTTTGACCAGCTGCGGATCCATGGCACCCCAGTGTGGCGAATAAACGTCGGCGCCGGCCTCGCGCATCATCCGCGCCGGTTCGATCGGCCGTGCTCCCTCGAGAAGGCCGAGTTGAAGCTTCGGCTCCATGGCGCGCAGGATCTTGAGCGACGGATGATAGAAGGAGACGACCGCGCACTCGTGGACCGCGCCCAGCTGGCGCAGCATCGCGACCAGCTTTTCCTCGAGACCGGGGTACTGGATGGGAATCTGCTTGATCTCGATCACCAGGCCGACCTTGCCCAGTGCAAGCTCGATGACCTCCTGGAGCAGCGGCAGGTGCTCGCCCTTACCGGCATCCAACCGGCGCAGCTCGGCGGCAGTGTGCTCGCGCACCAATCCCTTGCCGTTGGTGGTCCGATCGAGCGTGTGATCGTGGATCACGATCAGGCGGCTGTCCGATGAGAGGTGGACGTCGCACTCGATGAGGTCGCAGCCCGCGGCAATGGCTGAGCGGAAGGATCGCAAGGTGTTCTCTGGATGCTCTGCAGGGTTGCCACGATGCCCGCCTATCAAAGTGCGGCCCTCGTCGTGTGCGGCTTCGTAGCGATCGCGGATCGATTGAGTCAAGGCGCCGGTCAGTCTAACTGCGCCGGGGTTGCATTCTGGTGATTGGGAGGCCGGCGACTACCAAACTTTCTCTCCCAGACCTCCATTACCTATAGTGCTAGGAAATGGCCAGCAACCAAGCCACCACCATCGGCGACCTTCGCGCGAGCGGCCACGTTCGCGAAACAGTGAAGCAGGAGATGCGCCGCAACCTGATTGTGCGACTTCGGTCGGGCGAGACGCTCCTTCCAGGTATCGTCGGCTACGACGACACGGTGCTGCCTCAGCTGGCCAATGCCGTGATCTCCGGACACGACGTGATCATGCTCGGGGAGCGCGGGCAGGCCAAGAGCCGCATCATGCGCTCGCTCGTCACGCTTCTCGACCCGCAGGTCCCGGCGATCGCAGGTTGCGAGATCAACGACCACCCGTATGCGCCGATCTGCCGTCGATGCCTTGACCTCGTCGCGAAGGATGGCGATAAGGTGGCTGTGATCTGGATCGATCGCGATCTTCGTTACGGCGAAAAGCTCGCGACCCCTGACATCTCCATCGCCGACCTTATCGGTGAGGTCGATCCGATCAAGGTGGCCGAAGGGCGCTACCTGGCGGACGAGCTCACCATCCATTACGGCCTGCTACCACGCACCAACCGGGGCATCTTCGGCATCAACGAGCTCCCGGACCTGGCAGAGCGCATTCAGGTCGGACTTCTGAACATCATGGAGGAGAAGGACGTACAGATCCGCGGATACCGAGTGCGACTGCCGCTGGACCTGTTCGTCATCGCCAGCGCGAACCCGGAGGATTACACGTCGCGTGGACGCATCATCACTCCGTTGAAGGATCGCTTCGGGTCGCAGGTCCGCACCCACTATCCACTGACGACTGGCGAAGAGATGCAGATCATGGAAGCCGAGAGAAACCCAATCCCCGAAGATTTCGAGCTCATTTTTCCAACCTTCATGAAAGAGATGGTGGCCGAGCTCACGCATCTGGCGCGTCGCAGCCCGCACATCTCGCAATCCTCCGGAGTCTCCGTGCGCATGTCCATCGCAAACTTCGAAAACCTTGCGAGCAACTCGGTTCGCCGCGCTGCACGCCTGGGAGAGTCACTGGCGGTGCCGCGGATCACGGACCTTTCGTTCCTCGCCTCATCGACTGCCGGCCGCGTGGAGATCGAGGCACTGGACGAGGGCAAAGAGGAGCAGGTGCTGTCGCGATTGGAGCGCGGTGCAATCAGCGCAGTGTTCAGCCGGCATTTCTCAGCCGGCCAGTTTGACGGCATCGTTGCGCGCTTCGAAGAGGGCACCATGCTCGAAGTCGGCGAAGGCATTCCGGCACGCACCTATACCCGCGCGATCGGCGACCTGCCCGAGCTCGCGGGTGCGCTCAAGAAGCTGGGTCTGCCGGATCGCCCCGAGGTGCGCGCGTCGGTCATCGAATTCCTGCTCGAGGGCCTGCACCTGAACAAGCGCCTGAACAAGGACGAGGTAGAAGGCCGCGCCGTTTATAGGCGATAAGAACTAGAGCTGAGTGGAGCTCTAGGCCGGATTTACTCCGGCCGTCACCCAACGTGCCATCTCCAAGCGCCTCCATGCGACGTGTGTCTCGGAGGGGGTACCGCGGGGGAGGCCTGCCTCACCCGCGCCTTATTTTTGGACTGAGTAGATCCACGTGAAGCCGACGACTACCGCCACGACCAGGAGGAAGAAGAGGAGCTCGACCCTGATCGCCAGGCGAACCAGGTGCTTGGCCTTGCGGGTCCTCGTGCCGCACCGCTCGCAATAAGCCGCGCCAGGGACCAATTCGGCGCCGCAAGAATCGCACGCGACCTGGACCTGCACTGCCTTTTCAGTATGCGCAGCACGGCTCACCGATTGCAGGTCCGTCAGCTCTGCCGTTGCGCTCTAGGTATCGTTCCAGCTATGGAGCTCCAGGAGGAGATGTCGCCGGCCGACGCTGTGTTGCTCATGAGCTCGGTTCCTGAGCGAATCAGCGATCTCGTGTTCGGGCTCGACGAGACCCGGCTCAGATACCGCCACGGCCCTGCGTTTCCCACGCTGGGAGGCTTGATCTTCCACCTCCTCGACTCTGGCTCGAAGGTGGACGCCCTGCTGCGCCACGCGCACCTGGACGGGCTCGCCACTGCGGACGTGAGGGCCACCATCGACCCCAACCCGGATCCTGTCTCAGACCCGCCCAATGCGGCATTGCAGGAGACAATCGAGGACTTCGCCAGGGTCCGACGCAGGACCGTCGACCTGCTTCACGGTTGGGGGAAAGGTGAGTGGGAGCGCGTCATCGCCGATCCACGTGGCGGAAGCTTCACGTTGCTGGACATCTGCCGGATGGTCACAAAGCACGAGCTTGCGCATGTCGCGCAGATCCGCAACCTGACGGTGCTCTTACCTGAGCCGGTCGACCTCGGACCACAACATCCGCACCATGAGTGATCAGATGAACGAATCGGATCCCGACGCAAACGCCACCGAAGAGGTGGCGCCCAAAGAAGCGGGCGCCGCGCAGCCCGCCAAGCCGGCGCGCCCCAAGCGCAAGCGCAAATCAGGGCGCTCCGAAGGGCGGTCTTCGCAGTACTGGATGATCGTGAGCTCACCCGACAATTTCCGTAAGACTCGGGACCTCGGCTACACGATCCAGGGGCTGAAGAGCCGTCACCGCCGGCGGGTTGAGACGATGCGGGTGGGCGACAGGGTCCTGTACTACATCACCGGGCGGGCTGCTTTCGCTGCCACTGTGACTGTCGCCTCGCCAATGTACGAGGACCACACGCCAATCTGGCGCTCAGCGCGCCGCGACGAGGACTACCCGTGGCGCGTGCACATTCGCCAGGACATCGTCCTCGAAGATGTGGACTGGATTCCGGCAAAGGAGCTCGCGTACCGTCTCGATTACGTTCGCAAATGGCCGCCCGAACACTGGACCCTGGCGTTCCAGGGTCATATTCACGCGCTGCCGCGCAACGACTTCGCAATAGTTGAGGATGAAATTGCTCGAAGCTCCCGCCGAAGGAGGCCACTCGCCGGGTAGCCTCGTGCGGGCAATCCGCTGGCTGTACCACTTTCATTTCCAGGACGAGCGGCGCGAGCGGCTGTTCCTGGCCTCGGTTGGCTTCCTGGTCACATTCGCAATCGTGCGGGCGATCACCCACATGATTCGCGATGGGGTTGGTCCCTTTCACAACCTGAGCAATGGCACCCTTCACATCCACCATCTGGTGTGGGGGATCCTCATCCTCCTTCTCGTCGGCTACGTCTGGCTCATCCAGCCGGCCAGCGACTGGGTCTCGCACGCGACCGCCCTCGCCTTCGGCGTGGGCGCAGCCTTGACCCTCGACGAGTTCGCCCTGTGGCTGAATTTCTCGGACGTTTACTGGGCGCAACAGGGAAGGGAGAGCATCGACGCGGTCGTGATCTTCGCAGCCCTCCTGACGGTTGGCTTCTGGGGCTACCCTCTCATGACCGACTTTGCACGGCTCTTCCTACGCCGGCGATAGGGGCGTCCGAGGTGTCACAAAGCTCCCGCCCACGGTGCTTGATCATTGGTGGGCGCCAACTTTGAAATGGCCACGAAGGCCGGCGGGCGAAATGGAGCTGTGACGAACGACGAGTCGTTCGAAGCATTGTTCTCGGCCGAGTACGGCCGCGTTGCCGGGATCGCCAACCGAGTGCTGGCGGATCCGCACGAAGCTGAAGACGTTGCTCAAGAGGTATTTATCGATTTCAACCGTCTCCATTCAGCAAGTGCGCCGTACGCCTCGGCTTGGCTTTATCGCGCTGCCGCCCACAAAGCGCTGAACCGCGTGCGCGGCCGCCGCAGGCGTGAGAAGCGGGAGCTCTCACAGGCGACAGACGAGGGCGCGCACACCATGGATCCACAACACATGCTCGAAGTGAGCGAAGACCGCCGCCAGGTCAGGGAAGCGCTCGCTCGCCTGGCGCCGAAGCCGGCAACGGTGCTGGTGCTCCGGGCCAGCGGTCTCAGCTACGCCGAGGTGGCACAGTCGCTCGGAGTCGGAATCGGACAAATCGGAACACTGTTAAGGCGCGCGGAAGCCGCGCTGCGCAAGGAGGTCACTCGTGGCACATCTTTCTGACGGAACCCTTCGCCGCAAGCTCGACGACGCCGGCTCAATGACCGAATCTGAGAACCGGCACTACTCGGCATGCGCCGATTGCCAGGCCCTATACGCGACGTTTGCGGACGACGCCAAGGCAGTGGCCGGTGCCCTCGCGGTGCCCGACCTAAAGGTCGACGTCGCCTCAGCATTCAGCCGAGTTCGCTCCGCTCCGGCTGCGCAGCCGAGGTTTGGCATCCGCCTGCCTATCGTCCGGCCAGCCTCACGCCCCGTGATGGGCGTCCTGGCGGCGGCCTTTGTCGTACTCGCGTTGGTCGTGACGGGCATTGCGCAGGGCCTGTTCTTCCAGCCGCAGTCCGTGCAGGTGGTTCCGGTGAGCGTCGCGGACCTGCAGTCCCTCAAGGGCCTTGGCGACTTCGGGACCCTGACCTGGACGACCCAACCCGCGCCACAGCTCGTAACCAGCGCAGCAGAAGCCGCTAGCGTTTCGGGACTGCAGGTCCCGGTGGTCACGCTGCCCAGCACTGTTTCCCACAACGTCACCTACGCCGCGATGCCTGCCGCGGTCGGCGTATTCACCTTCGACGCCGCCAAGGCGGCTGCCACCGCGGCCAAGGCCGGCAAGACGCTACCTGCGATGCCCGCCGGCATGGAAGGCTCGAAGCTGACGGTGACAGTTGGACCGGCAGTGGTCGAGATCTTCGGCAACCTGAACATCGGAAGCGGGACCGGCAAAGGCACGACGGCCGCAGCCACGCCCGACCCTTCACAGCTCACACTCCCTGAATTGGTCGTCGGGAAGTCCAGCGCGCCGGTCGTTACCTCCAGTGGCGTGACGACGAAGCAGCTCGAGGATTACCTTCTCTCGCTGCCAGGCGTCTCGGCGAACCTCGCTGCCGCAATCAGGGCCGTCAAGGATCCCAGCACCACGCTGCCGATCCCAATCCCGATCGAGTACGCGACTTCGAAGACTGTGACCGTCCAGGGCGTCAATGGCGTAGCCGTCGGCGACAACACCGGCCTTGGCGCAGGTGTCATCTGGATCAAGAGCGGCACTGTTTACGGAGTTGCCGGCACCCTCAAGCAGGACGCGATCCTGGACATTGCCAACGGACTCAAATAACCGCCAGGTATTAGCCTTGCGCGCGTGGCTGAACTAGCCGAGACAACTACTGCGGCCGCTCCGGAAGGGGCGGCCGCGGGCTCACCTGCCATCCGTACTGTCGAGCTGTCGAAACGGTTCGGGAAGGCAATCGCCCTGGCCGGACTTTCGATGACAGTGCCACGTGGCGAGGTGTTCGGGTTTCTAGGACCGAACGGCGCCGGCAAGACGACGTCGGTCAAGCTCCTGCTTGGTCTCATCGCACCCTCCTCAGGCGAAGGCTGGCTGCTCGGCCGGCCCATCGGGGACCTGCGAACACGGCGAAAGATCGGCTACCTGCCTGAGCTGTTCCGGTATCAGAGCTGGCTCACCGCGCGTGAGGTCCTCGCCCTGCATTGCGAGCTCGCCCCGCTATCGCGCTCGAGCTGGAAGGACGAGATCACCACCGCCCTCGACACCGTCGGCCTTACCGACCGCGCGGGCGACCGCGTGGACACATTCTCCAAAGGCATGCAGCAGAGGCTCGGACTCGCCGTGGCGCTGCTGGGTGAGCCTGAGCTGGTCTTCCTCGACGAGCCGACCTCCGCGCTCGACCCGGTCGGCCGCCACGACGTGCGCGAGATCATTCGCGGCCTTGCCTCGCGAGGGACCGCCGTGTTCCTCAATTCGCACCTCCTCAGCGAGGTCGAGCAGGTCTGCGACCGTGTTGCCGTCGTCGACCGCGGGCGCGTCATCGCCTCCGGAACCATGGACCAGCTGCTGAGCGGAACCACCGTCAAGGTGCGCGCCACCGGGCTGGATCGAGAGGGCAAGGCGAAGCTGGCGAGGTTCGGCCAGGTCGACGACGAGGGTGATCAACTGACCTTTACGAATCTCAAAGCCGAGCGCGTGCCGGACCTGGTTGTCGCGATCGTGGAGCTCGGCGGCAGGGTCTACGAGGTCGCGCCCCGCCACCAGACGCTCGAGGATCGCTTCCTGCAGCTGATCCAGGACGAAGAGGACAAGTGACGCCGGCGTTAGTGGTTGCGCGATTGACAGTTCAGGAGGCTTCTCGCCGCCGCCTGCTGCTGGCGCTCGTGATCCTCACGCTCCTCGTGGTCGGATTCTCGGCCTGGGGCTTCAACAAGATCACGACGGTGACTCGCAGCGATGGCTCCCTCCTCCCTGCCGCCCAGATCACCCTCATCACCTCGCAGCTGCTGATCGTCGTCACCTTTGTGTACAGCGGAGTCCTCGCGTTGAGCGCCGCCGTCGTCGCCGGCCCTCTCATCTCGAGCGAGGTCGAAAGCGGCCTCCTGCTTTCAATGCTGGCCCGGCCGATGCGTCGGAGCGAGGTCGTCATCGGAAAGTGGCTCGGGCTCGCCGTGCTGGTGGCGATCTATGCGGCAGGGTCGGCGCTGCTCGAAATGGCCGCTGTGGACTGGGCGACAGGCTATATGCCGCCGCATCCGTTCGAGCTGATCGTTTATGTCGGGAGCGAAGGCCTGGCCCTGCTGTCGCTCGGTCTCCTGCTTTCGACCCGGCTTTCGGGCATCACCGGTGGTGTCATCGCGCTGGTCGCGTGGTTGATGGGCTGGGTCGGTGGCGTCGTCGGCGACATCGGTGTGGGTCTCCAGAACCAGGCGATCGAGAACGTCGGCACCATTAGCCACCTGATCCTTCCGACCGACGGCCTGTGGCGCGGTGCCGTTTTTGCGATGGAGCCGGACGCGGTGCTGGCGACGCTAAGGGCGGCAGGTACGATCGGCCGCGCGAATCCGTTCTCCGCCGTCGACCCTCCACCAATCGAGTTCCTGGCGTGGGTGGTCGTCTGGTTCGCCATCATGCTCGCCCTGAGCATCTGGAGCTTCCGCACCCGCGAAATTTAGTAAGTACCGAGTGGAGCTCCAGGCCGGATTTATTCCGGCCGTCACCAGGCGTAATTACAAAACAACTCCAGGCACGGCGGCTAACTGGTGGGGGTTCCACGGGGGAGGCCTGCTTCCCCCGTGCCCTTATGGGTATAGGCCCCGCTCTCGCGTTGCTCCGGCAACACGGGAGACCGCCTGGACGTACGCGGCCATGCGCATGTCGAGCTTCTTCTCGAGCTTGGTCTTCAGCACCTCTGAGAAGGCGCGGGTCAGGATTGCCTTCAACTTCTGGTTGACCTCGTGCTCCGACCAGAAGAAGGACTGCAGGTCCTGCACCCATTCGAAATAAGACACTGTCACGCCGCCGGCGTTCGCAAGGATGTCGGGGATGAGGAAGATGTCGCGCTCGCGAAAGATCTCATCCGCCTCGGGGGTTGTAGGCCCGTTCGCTCCTTCGACGATCAGCTTGGCCTTGACGTCGCGCGCGTTTCGCGAAGTCAGCTGGTTTCCGATCGCCGCCGGGACGAGCAGGTCGCAGTCAACGCCCAACAGCTCCTGGTTGCCGATCTCCTGGGCGCCGGGAAAACCTTTAAGCGTCTTCTCACGAGCGCGGTACTCCAGCACACGCTTTATCGAAAGGCCGAGAGGGTTGTAGATGCCGCCGTAATCCTCGGAGACCGCGACGACCGTGCATCCAGATTCTTCGAGAAGCTTCGCGCTGATGCTGCCGACGTTGCCAAATCCCTGCACGGCGACTCGCGTCTGGTGAGGCAGCCGGCCCAGATGGTCTAGAGCTGCCATCGCGCAGATCGTGACGCCTCGTCCCGTGGCCTCGATGCGGCCAAGCGACCCGCCGACCTCGATGGGCTTGCCGGTCACTGATGCCGGTGCCGAATATCCCAGATGCATCGACAGCGTGTCCATGATCCACGCCATCGTCTGGCCGTCGGTGTTGACGTCAGGGGCGGGAATGTCCCTGTCGGCGCCGATGAGGATGGAGATTTCGGTGGCGAACCGGCGCGTCATGTGCTCGAGCTCGTTGAGCGACAGCTCCTTCGGGTTGACGATGATGCCGCCTTTGGCGCCGCCGAAAGGAATGTTGACCACAGCGCACTTCCACGTCATCCACATCGCCAGCGCCTTCACCTCGTTGAGGGACACGTCTGGGTGGTAGCGGATGCCGCCTTTGGCCGGGCCGCGGTTGATGTTGTGCTGGACGCGGTAGCCGGTGAAGACGCGAAGGTGGCCGCTGTCCATCGTCACCGGGAAGTTGCAGGTGAACTCGCGCTGCACCTCGCGTAGCACCTCGCGCAGCCACGGTTCGAGCTTGATGATCTCGGCCGCTCTGTCGAACTGTGACTGAGCGGTACGCCACTCGTCGGCCTCGACGGCCTCCTTGACTCCAGTTGTGGTCATAGCGCGGTTCCGAATGCTGGGGGGACTCCCCCCAAAAGCGCCGATCGGGCAAAGCCCGACCGCCGCCCCCCCTGCTGCGAGTGAGCGGTGCGCCACTCGTCGGCCTCCACGACCTGCTTGGTGTCTGTTGTGCTCATGAGGGCCTCACATCAGGACTGATGATCGCGGATATTCCGCGTCAGGATCACAGATTGTATTGATGCAGGCGGGCAAGCCCGATCTGAAGGCCCTCTCCAGCGCCGGCCTGATCTGGTCGGGGCGCACGACGAGCTCCCCGTAGCCGCCCAGGGCTTCCACCACCTTGTCGTAGCGGGTGCCGGGCCCGAGGTCGGCGGCGATGCTCATGCCGAGCAGGCTTGTCATCGGATGCTTCTCGAGAGCCCAGATCCCGTTGTTTCCGATCACGCAAACCACCGGGATGCGGTGGCGGACCATCGTGTCGAACTCCATGGCCGAGAAGCCGAACGCGCCGTCGCCGGACAGGAGGATCACCTGCCGGTCAGGATTCGCGAGCTTGGCAGCCATCGCATATGCGGGGCCTGAGCCGAGGCAGCCATAAGGCCCGGGGTCGATCCACAAGCCGGGGCGCGGGCGCTCCAGCAGCCGGCCCGCGAAGGACACGAAGTCTCCGCCGTCGCCCACAAAGATCGCGTCTGGATCGCTGAACCGCTCCACCTCTGCGATCAGCCGCGCAGGGTGAACAGGCGTGGTATCAGACTCCGTCATTTTCGCGTCGCGCCGCCTTGAGGCGGTGTCAGCCTCGCGCAGCCTTCCGAGCCATGATTCGCGCCTGGCCAAGCCGACTGCCGCATCGGCAAGGGCGGCCAGAGCCGCCTTGAGGTCGCCATAGATTTCGACCTCGGCTGCCCGATGCCGGCGACTGCTGTCGACATCGATGACGACCAGCTTGGCGCCATCCGCAAAAACTGGATGCTGTCCGAAGTTCAGCCGGAAGTCCAGCGGCGCGCCGATGACGAGGATCAGATCCGCCTCACCAAGGGCCGGGCCACGCGCGCGTGGGAAGAACAAGGGATGGCCAGGCGGGAGGATGCCGCGGGCCATGCCGTTGACGCAGAGCGGAAGGCCGGCTCCCTCGACGAGCTGCGTGAGCTCGGCCTCCGCATGCGACCACCAGACACCGCCGCCGGCGATCACCGCAGGCCGATCGGCGGCCTGGATCAGGCGCGCGGCTTGGGCGATGGCGTCCGGGTCGGGCGATGGCCCCAGGTCGGGGGTGAGATGCTCCGTCGCCTCGGGTACGTCGGCGGCTCCAAAGAAGGTGTCGATGGGGACGTCCATGAATACGGGGCCGGTGCGCCGGCTCAACGCCGCGCGCATCGACTCAGAGGCCATCCGGTATGCCTGATCCGGCGACTCGAGCGTCATGGCATTTTTCGTGATGGTCTTGACGATGGCGACGTGGTCCAGCTCTTGCAGGGAGCCCATCCCCCATCGCGCCTGAGGCGCCCGACCACCGATCAGGAACATCGGGCTGTCCGCCGAGTTGGCCTGCGCCAGCGGCGACGCCGAGTTGGTCACGCCGGGACCGGCGGTGACGGCCGCAACTCCACATTCGCGAGTCACCTTCGCCCAGCCCTCAGCCGCAAATGCTGCGGACTGCTCGTGCCGCACGTCGATGATCCGAATGCCGTGCTCGGCGGCGCCGGTGAGGATCGGCCAGATATGGCCTCCGTTAAGTGTGAAGAGGTGGCTGGTGCCGGCGCGCTTCAGCGCCAGCGCGATCAGCTCGCCTGAGTTGACCGATTCCGCCGGCAACGCTTGCTACTCCGCCATCGCCCAGGGCATGGCGGGAGTATTGAACGCAGCCTGTGGCGAACCTTCGCGTCCGATGACGATGACACCACCCACGGCGTGCATCGAAGACTCGAGCAAGGCGATAGCGCCGTTGGCGACAGCTGCCGGGTCCATCCCGTGCTCGAGCTCGATCACCATCAGGCGCGCCAGGGCCAGGCGCATGAACGCCTCGCCTAGCCCGGTGCCGCACACCGCGCCGAACCGGTCGTCCGCGAACATGCCCGCCCCAGGGATTGGAGAGTCGCCGATCCGTCCGGGCCATTTGTTATGGACCCCGCCTGTCGAGACGGCCACCGCCAGGTGGCCTTCCGAATCCCGCGCGACGGCGCCAACCGTGTCTCCCTCGGAGCCGTGCTGCTGGCGCTCGCGGTCGATGATGAAGGTGGAGGGATCGCACAGCTCGACGCCATGTGATCGGGCGAATCGAGACGCCCCGTCTCCGACCAGGAGCACATGCCGGCCGTCTTTCATCACCTCCACCGCGAGGTCGATCGGGTGTCGCACATCGCGCACGGCACCGATGCCGCCGGCCCGAAGCTGGGCACCCTCCATCACCCCGGCGTCAAGCTCGACGTCACCTTCGAGGTTCAGACAAGCTCCGATTCCCGCATTGAGAAGTGGTTCGTCTTCAAGTTGGCGGACAGCGGCCACCGCCGCGACCAGTGCACCGCCACCGATCTGCGCCCAGCCGGCCGCCAGCGCTCGGTCGACCGAAGCCTGGCGCTGCGGGCGCTCGGCCACGGGCACCGGGCCGGCGCCGCCGTGGACGATCAGAGCCTGGCGTGACATCTAGTGTCTTGCTCCGGAGGATCGGGCGCAGCCGTTGGGGGCCGGGAGCTCAGACTCCAGGCTCAGGCCAGGATTCGCGGCGCTCCAGCGTGCGGCGTTCCGCAATTCGCCTGTCGAAGGGGAACAGCACCCGGCGACCTGCAGCCGCCCGCACCGGATCCCGCCGTTCACCGAACCTTCGCTCGCCGGTCGTGCGCCGGACGTCGGCGCCCCGTCGCTCGCTGCCCCGAGGCACCAAAAGATCGCTTGCCGCCGTGTCGCCCTCACCCTCGTTTCTCATGGCGGTCAATCCTAAGGGACATGCATCGACAAATCAGCGATCTGGATCGCTTCTTTGGCTGCCGCCAAGCGCCCCGAGCTTCTCGTCGATGCGCCGCTCCGACCGCCGGCGCTCCAGCTCGTCTCCCGGGCCCATGTCAACGAACTGGGCGTACCGCGCGAGACGAGGATGGACCTCCGACACGAGCCGGAACATCTCCTGGGCGACCCAGCGGTAGTCGGGATGCCCTTGCGGCGTGGTCCTCAGCTCGCACAGGTGATAGAGCTCGCGAAGGTTGACGCGGAAGTACCAGCGCAAGCGAAAGGCGAGCGGCACAACGTACTGGGCCAGCGCAGTGCCAATATCGCGCTCGATCCGCCCGTGCGCAGCGGCCGCCGACTCGATCGCCGATCGGAATTCGCCTTCCATGCCGAGGTCAGCGAGGCCGGCGGGCACGTCGTAGCCCAACGCCGTCCCGAGCAGCTGCCTTTCCTGCGTGAGCATCCGGTGCCTGTGCAGGTCGCGATAGGCAGCGAAGTTGGCCACGATCTCGAAGTTGTAAAGCGCGTGCTCGAGGGCGCGCGGTGGTCGCTGGCGGCGATTCGCACGGTCGCCGAGGATGGCTTCGAGCACGGCTGCGACGTCGCCCTTCTGATCTCCCCAACTGGCATCCGAGTGAGGGAAAAGAGCGGCAGCCACCACTCTGCGCTCCGCGTCTGGGTCGGACTCGAGGAGCGTGACGCTTGGGCCAATCCCACCTCGACCCAGGCGCTGCGCGTGACGTTTGGTCTCAGATCGGGCCCTGGCGATGCGTTCTGCCGCCGGCGCGCCGTAGCGCTCATCGACCGCCCGCTTGACGAACGAGGGGATGACAAGGTCCAGCTCGCGATGCAGGTCATTGGCGAGCCGGCGACATTCCGCCAGCTCGCTGGCCGCGAGCTTCGTGATGAGGTATTCGAACGCACGACCGTTGCCGAATAGGCCGAGGTTCGTCAGCGTTCCGGCGGGTAGGAGCCCGCGCAGCATGTCGAGCGCCTTGGCGCGAGTGGCCGACTTCCACGCTCGGTCGGTCTCGCCGGCCTCGATGGGAAAGCGGTCCCTGATCGCCTGAGTGAGCGGTTCGATGAGCCGGCTGTACGCGTGGAAGAGCGCGTCGCAAGCCGGCTCATAGTCCGGGTGCACCAGCTCTGGGCCGCGATGGTAGAGGTGCCTGCCATCGGCTCCAGGCCTGTCAAACCGCACATAGCGGGTCGACTTCTCAAGGGGCGAGATGCCGATGCGGCTGTCCTCGAGCGCCTTGGCGGCCAGGGTCGAGACCCGCTCCAACGCCACATGGGCACCCGCCAGCTCGGCCACCGAGTCGTCGCCGTAGCCGACCAGCACCCGCTCGTAGAACTCTTCGGCGTGGCGGACGGCAACCCTATCGTCCGCTCCGGCCTCGGCACCGGCGAGCTGTGCAAAGCCGGAGTCGGGTTCGTTGATGAACTCCTCCAGGAGCACGCGCCGTAGGCTCTTCTCGGTGCGCGAATAGCGGGAGAAGAGCGCTCCTTTCACCACCTCGGGCAGGTTTCGCAGCGCGAAAACCGGCCGGTCCATGTTGGTGAAATACCGGGCCAGCAGGGCTGACTCGGCGGGGCTGAACTCGGCAGGGCTGTCGGCCACGGTGCCCCTGTATCCTAGCCGCCGCCTGCAAGGCCGACTTTGTCCCCGAGTTATCCACACCTGTGTTAAAGACTGCCTACGAAACGCCGACATCTGCCTAATGTGGTTGGGGAGCGAGCACCAAGAGCATCGCCCGCTGAGGAGTCTGCTGTGCGACTGCGGTAGCCTCGAAGGTCAGTGCAGAAGACCACCAGCCTTCCTACGCATATCGACTGGGCCGAGCAGTGGCGATCGCTTGTAGCGGAGCGGGCCGCCGGCGCAGCCGGGCACGCCGACCCGAGTTACTGGGACCGCCGGGCCCCGACTTTCGCCCGATCCACCCAGGCACGGTCGGACGCCTTCCTCGACGTCATCGGCGATTATTTGTCCCCGGGCAAGACGCTGATCGATGTCGGGGCCGGCTCAGGACGGCACGCCGTACCCCTGTCGGAGCGCCTCGAGTGGGTGACCGCGGTCGAGCCCTCCGAAGGGATGCGAGGGCAGATCCCCCACCGCGACAACATGACAGTCGTCGCCAGCACCTGGCAGGAGGCAGCAGTGGCGCCCGCGGACCTGCTCATCTGCTCTCACGTCCTTTACGGAGTCGAAGACCCGGTTCCGTTCATCGCCAAGATGGAGGCATCGGCTCGAGAACGCATCTTCATCATGCTGCGCGAGTCGCCAATGGCTCACCTCGGGGCTCTCGTCCGCGACCAGCTGTTGGGTCAAGAGCCTCGGCTGCCACGTTTCAGCGAGCTTTTCATGCTCCTGGTCCAGATCGGCATCGCTCCGGATGTCAAATTCACCAGCTACCCCAACCCCCAGCAATACGCAGACATTGATGAAGCGCTCGCGGACTGCGCGGCAGTGATCGGCGACCGCTGGGACGAGAAGAAAGGCCGGACGATGGTCGAGGCACTTCTCGAACGCGATGGCGAAGGGCTCGTGTTCAAAGGCGGCGTGACGCTGACAGGGATCGCGCATTGGCGACCACAGAGCCGCTGAAGTTCCGCGGGAGCGAACTCGTCATCCGCCCGGTAAGGCCTGCGGATCGAGAGGGCGTCATCGAGCTGTGTCGCGACATCTGGGACGGGCATGACTACGTGCCGCGCGTCTTCGACGAATGGGTGTCCGACTCAGCCTCAGCCTTCCAGGCTGTCGAGCTCGATGGCACCGTGGTCGGGTTGCAGCGCCTGCGTCCTTACGCCCCAGGCCTACTCTGGTACGAGGGGCTGCGCGTCGCCAGCAGCCATCGCCGGCAGGGCCTTGCGCGCCACATGCTGGAGTCCGCCGTCGCCCAGGCGCGCGAGCAAGGCTTTCGCGAGATCCGCTTGGCGACGGGCAACCCTGGGGCCGCCCGACTCTTCGAAGAGGCCGGATTCGTCCGTCTCCAGGACAACCGGTGGTGGAGGGGCGGCCGGGTCGAGGGGGGCGAGTCTCCGCGCATCCCCGACCCAAGCGAGGGCGACAAGCTGTGGACCGGTATCGCTTCGAGTCCCGGGATCGAGCTATGGGGCGGAGTCACCGCCGACTTCCAGGGGGCGCAGGACCTGGGCGCGAAAGAGCTCGCCCGGCTTGCCGGAATCGGGATGCTGAGGTCGGGTACCGGAGGGCGCGCGATCGTGGCTCTTCGGGAGCCCTGGGGAAATAACATCTCGGTGGCATTTTTGGCCGGCAAGGGCGGCGCGCTCCGAGACCTCCTGCTGGCGCTGCGCTTCGAAGCGGACGCCGATGGCCTTGACGACGTGACCGTCGCGATCCCGCGCAACCACCCTGCGGAGGAGGATCTGCGGGCCAGCGGATACGATTTCGCAAATGACGACGACACCAGCTACATCTACGCACTGAAGTTCTAGTGGCTCGTCGTTACGTGATCCTCGGCAACGGCATCGCCGGGCAGACTGCCGCGGAAGAGCTGCGCAAGCTCGAGCCCGACTCCTCGATCGTGATGATCGCAGCCGAGCGCCATCCTCTCTACAACCGGGTCGCCCTACCCCGATACCTGCGCGGCCAGGTGCGGCGCGAGAAGGTTTTCATGCGCACGGTGGAGGACTACGCAAAACAAAATCTCGACATCCAGTTCGAGACGTGGGCGACGGAGATCGATACCAGCACCAAGGTGGTGAGGACGAACCGAGAACAGGAGTTTCCTTACGACGCGCTCCTCGTCGCAACCGGGGGCCGGCCCAAACCACCGCCGTGGCCAGGCTCGGACGAGGTCTCCCAGACCATCGGTTTTCAGACGCTCGACGACACGGACGCGATCATCGAGAAAGCCGACACCGCGGAGAGGGTGCTGGTGATGGGCGGGAGCTTCATCGGGTACGAGCTCGCGGAAGGAGTGAGCTTTCGCAAGAAGGCGCAGCTCACCTGGATCATGCGAGGGCCCTGGTTCCTGCGATACGTCCTTGACGAAGAGGGCGGGCAGCTTTGCCGGCAGCTCGGGGAGGCCCAGGGCGTCGAGTTCATCACATCGGACGAGGTGCAGAAGTTCAGCCGAGCGAATGGCAGGTTCATGGCAGAAACCGTCAACGGACGGCACGTGGATTTCGACGTCCTGACCTATGGTGTCGGCCTCGACTACTACACGGAGCCTGTCAACGGCACCGGCGTCGAGCTGAACAAGGGCATCGTCACCGACGCCAAGCTCCTGACCTCAGCCCCCGACGTCTATGCCGCCGGAGACATCGCGGTCTTCTATGACCTGATGGTCGAGCGTCACAACCAGATGGGCACCTGGGACAACGCCGAGGCCCATGGCAAGGTTGCGGCTCGCAATATGACAGGCGCCGCGGAAGACTTCTTCGATGTGCCGACTTACACCACCACCATGTTCGGCTCGACCCTGGCGGTGATGGGCGTCACGCCTGACGTGCAGCCGGACCTGGAGTCGGTGCGGACATACAGCTTCGAAGAGAAGTTCTACCGGAAGCTGTTCTTCAAAGAGGACAAGCTGGTCGGCGCGATCATGATAGGGCCGCCGAAGGGCCGCAAGAAGTTGATCGAGATCATGCGCTCCCGCCAGCGAATCGAGCGTCCGAAGCAAGAGCTCCTTGATCCAAACAACCTGAAGGACCAGTAACCAGACACCATGGCTGCCGAGTATCACTTCGTCACGACCTGGAAGATCCAAGGCACCGCCCGCGAGGTGGCTGAGGTGCTTGGCGACCCGCTCGGCTTGCCTCGATGGTGGCCGTCGGTCTACCTCGATGTGCAGGAGCTCGAGCCCGGCGATCCCGTAACGCACGTCGGTCGGTACATCGAGCTCTACACCAAAGGCTGGTTGCCCTACACGTTGCGG
>DATCPU010000477.1:0-13322 GCA_036569925.1 Candidatus Dormiibacterota bacterium | reverse complement strand
CGGAAGAGTTGATAGCGGGGCCCGCAGTCACCACGACAGACCTGCCGCTGAAGCTCTTCGCCCGCGGCAAGGTGAGGGACACGTACGAGCTGGACGACAAGCGGCTGCTGATGGTGGCCACCGACCGCATCTCGGCTTTCGACCACGTGCTGCCCAACGGTATCCCCGATCGCGGCAAGGTACTGACCCAGCTCTCGATCTTCTGGTTCTCGCAGACCGATTTCTTCCAGGAGAACCACCTCGAGTCCGGCATGGTGCCGGACCTTCCGGCGGAGCTTCGAGATCGGCGCGATGACCTTGCGGGGCGCTTCATGATCGTGCGCAAAGCCAAGCGGATCGACTTCGAATGCGTCGTACGCGGGTACCTGGCCGGCAGCGCCTGGAAGGAATACCAGGATTCGCAGACCCTCGCCGGCGAGACGATGCCGCCAGGTCTGCGACAGAGCGAGCGGCTGGTGACTCCTGTCTTCTCGCCTGCAACGAAAGCCGAAAGTGGCCACGACGAGAACATCTCCTTCACCCAGATGAAGAAGGAGATCGGCGAGGACCTTGCGACCAAGCTCAAAGATGCCAGCCTCGAGCTGTATAGGTTTGCCTCGGAGTTTGCGGGGCGACGCGGGTTGATCCTCGCCGACACGAAGTTCGAGTTCGGGACCATCGACGGCGCCGTGGTCCTGATCGATGAGGCGTTGACCCCGGACAGTTCGCGCTTCTGGGAGGGCTCCACCTACCTGGTCGGCACGTCGCCGGATTCGTACGACAAGCAGTTCGTCCGCGATTGGTTGACCCACTCCGGCTGGGACAAGGAGTCCGAGCCGCCCGAGCTGCCGGACGAGGTCGTCTCGCAAACTCGCGACCGCTACCTCACCGCGTATCAGCGCCTGGTGGGCAAACCACTGTTCCACCCCAAGGCCCGCAACGAGTGATTGCGCGAGTAGTGGTTACCCCAAAGCCACTGGTCAACGATCCGCAGGGCATCACCGTCAAGCAGGGCCTGGCCACACTTGGCTTCAGGGAGATTTCGGAAGTGCGCGTCGGCAAATACATCGAGGTGACGCTCGACGCGGCCAGCGAGCACGAGGCCAGGCAGCGCGTCGAGGCGATGTGCAGGCAGTTGCTGGCGAACCACGTCATCGAGGACTTTCGCTTCGAGATTGAGCCTGAGGCGTCCCCGAAACGATGAAGTTCGGGGTCGTGGTCTTCCCGGGTACGTGGTCCGATCGAGATTGCGGCTGGGTGATCGACCAGGTGCTCGGCGAGCAGCTTCAGTACCTGTGGCACAAGGATGCAGACCTGAAGGGGTGCGACTGCATCATTCTCCCGGGAGGCTTCGCCTACGGCGATTACCTTCGCACCGGAGCGATCGCGCGCTTCGCGCCGGTGATGGAGAAGGTCGGAGAGTTCGCCGATCGCGGCGGCCTGGTGTGGGGAATCTGCAACGGCTTCCAGATCCTTTGCGAGGCCGGACTGCTGCCTGGCGCTTTGATTCGCAACGCGTCCCTCGAGTTCCGCTGCGAATGGACGAACCTCGTGGTCGAGCGCAACGACCTGGCGTACACCTCGCAGTGCTCAGAGCGTGAGGTGCTCCGCGTCCCGATCTCGCACGGAGAGGGCAGCTACTACGCCGACCCGGCCACGCTGTCGCGCCTGGAGCAGAACGGCCAGGTCGTGTTCCGGTACAGCGATTCGAAAGGCAACGTCGTTGCGGGCTCCAATCCGAACGGATCGCTCCACAACATCGCCGGCATCGTCAACAAGCGCGGCAACGTGCTGGGCATGATGCCGCACCCTGAGCGCTGCTCGGAGCCCGAGCTGGGCGGCACCGACGGCCTCAAGCTGTTCCGCTCGGTCGCTGAGTCCGCGATGCGGGTCCTGGTGTCTTGAAGGTAGAGGAACGAGAGATAGACGAGAAGCGGTTGCGCGAAGTCGCCCTCACATCTGAGGAGTACCGAGTCATCGTCGACCAGCTGAAGCGACAACCAAACGAGGTCGAGCTCGGGATGCTCGGAGTGCTGTGGTCGGAGCACTGCTCGTACAAAACCTCCAAGGCGCTGTTGCGCCGTCTCCCGTCCAGCGGGGCCGGGGTGCTCCAGGGCCCGGGCGAGAACGCAGGCGCCATCGACCTCGGACAGGGCTGGGCGGCGGTGTTCAAGATCGAGTCGCACAACCACCCTTCGGCCATCGAGCCCTACCAGGGCGCTGCGACCGGGGTCGGCGGCATCATCCGAGACGTCATTGCGATGGGCGCACGTCCGATCGCGCTACTCGATTCCCTGCGCTTCGGGCCGCTGCCCGCATCCAGCCACCATTTCGAGGGCGTGGTCGCCGGCATCGGCGGTTACGGAAACTGCATGGGCATCCCCACGGTCGGTGGCGAGATCTATTTCGACGTCTGCTATGCCCAGAATCCGCTCGTCAACGCGATGTGCGTGGGGCTCGTACCCGTGCACAGGCTGATGCGCGCTCGAGCCGAGGGAACCGGCAACAGCCTGCTGCTGGTCGGAGCCGACACCGGCAGAGATGGCATTCACGGAGCTTCTTTCGCCTCGCTCGAGCTCGACGAAGCCAGCTCTGAGCGACGGCCCGCCGTCCAGGTGGGCAACCCCTTCCTGGAGAAGTGCCTCCTCGAGGCGTGCATGGACCTCGCGCACACCGACGCGGTGGTCGCGGTACAGGATCTCGGCGCTGCAGGGCTCACGTCGTCGGTCGCGGAATGCGCCGGCCGCGTTGAGGGAGCCGGCGCCCGCATCGACGTTTCTCGTGTGCCGAGGCGCGAGAAGGGGATGACGCCTTATCACGTAATGCTTTCGGAGTCGCAGGAACGAATGCTGGTGGTCGTGCAGCGCGGGCGCGAGGCTGAGGTTGACGCCATCTTCCGCGCGTGGGACCTCACGTCGGCCGTGATCGGCGAGGTCACTGACGATGGCTGCCTGACCATCCTCGATGGGCGGAAGGAGGTTGCGCGGCTGCCCATCGCATTGCTCACCGACGGCGCTCCTCTGCGGCGCTTGACTGGGATAGCTCCTGCCGCCAGACCCACGCTGGACCTCGAACGGCTTCCGCCCATGGTGGATGCCGGCGCCGCTCTGCTGCGGTTGCTGGCGAGCCCCAACTTGAGCAGCCGCCGGGCAGTCTTTCGCCGCTACGACCACATGGTCGGCGACTCCACGGTCATCGCGCCCGGTGGCGACGCGGCAATGCTGAGAATCAAAGGCACGCGGCTCGGTCTCGCAATGACCACCGATTGCAACAGCCGGTACTGCCACCTCGATCCAAACCTTGGCGCCCAGCTGGCGGTGGCGGAGGCCGCCCGCAACATAGTCGCCACCGGCGCGCGACCGCTGGCGGTCACCGACTGCTTGAACCTGGCGAACCCTGACCGGCCCGAGGTCTACTGGGAGCTGGAGGAAACGATCGCGGGCCTCGCCCAAGCCTGTCGTGCGCTCGACCTGCCGATTGTTAGCGGCAACGTCAGCCTGTACAACGATGCCTCCGGGAGCTCACCAATCCATCCGACGCCGGTGGTCGGAATGATCGGCCTGATCGACGACTATGGGCGCCGGCTTCAGGCCGGGCTGCGCAACGAAGGCGATTTCGTGCTGCTCGTGGGTTCAAGCCAAAACGACCTGGGCGGCAGCGAATACCTCAAGGTCGAGCACGATCGGGTCGCCGGTCGCCCGCCGGCGCTTGACCTGGCACGCGAGAAGGCGACCCACAAGCTCATCCTCGAGGCCGCTGGTGCCGACCTGCTGCGCTCAGCCCACGATTGCGCCGAGGGCGGGATGCTCGTCGCTCTTGCCGAGTGCTGCATGTTGGGGGGCGTCGGCGTCAGGTGCCCGGCGCTGAAACCCGAGGCTCCTGTCCGTGTCGACTCGGCATTCTTTGGCGAATCGCCCGGGCGCTTCATCGTGAGCGTGGCGTCACGCGCAATGCCTGAAATGCAGACGCTGGCGCGGCGCCATCGCGTGGAGATCTCATTGATCGGTCTCGCGGGCGGAGACGTCATCGAGTTCGAGGGTCAGTTCAGGGTGTCGATCGCGGAGATGCGCCAAGCCTGGGAAGGGTTGCTCTAGGAATGTGCGGAGTCTTCGGCATCTGCGCATCGCGGGGAATCGATGTCGCCAACCTGACGTACTTTGGGCTTTTCTCGCTGCAGCATCGCGGTCAGGAGTCGGCCGGGATCGCCGTCTCCGACGGGGCCTCGGTGCGCGTGCACCGTGGCATGGGCCTGGTGGCGCAGGTATTTTCACCAGCGACCATCCAGGACATGGGCCCGGGCTCGATCCTGGCGCTGGGCCACACGCGCTACTCGACCACGGGCGCAAGCCGCGCGGAGAACGCGCACCCGCTTCCCTTCCATCACCCGCAGCTCGGCCCAGGCGCCATCGCTCACAACGGCAACCTTTTGAATGCCGAGGCGCTGCGCAAGCAGCTGGAGGAAGAGGGGGCCACGTTCGACAGCGGCCTCGACACCGAGGTCATGGCACGCCTCATCGAGCACACGCATGGCAAGACCTGGGAAGAGGTGGTCCGCCGCTGCTTTGCGCGAGTGGTGGGGGCCTACTCGTGCGGGATCATCACACCAACGCAGCTAATTGCCCTGCGTGATCCTTTCGGCTTCCGGCCCCTGTGCATTGGTTACATACCGCTGCCGGGGCAGCCAGCCCACGTGATCGCATCGGAGACCTGCGCTCTGGACACGGTGCACGCCACCTTCGTGCGCGAGGTACAGCCCGGAGAGATGGTCGTGATGGACGAGCATGGCGTGCACAGCGTCACGTTCCAGACGTCGAACAAGCACGCAATGTGCGTCTTCGAGTTCATCTACTTCGCGAGGCCGGATTCGATCCTCAAGAACTGCGAGCTCGAGGAGGCCCGCATCCGGATGGGCAACGAACTGGCGAAGGAAGCGCCGGTCGATGCGGACATGGTTGTGGCCTTTCCCGATTCGGGTACCCCGGCTGCCATCGGTTACGCCGAGGCGGCCGGCATTCCGTTCCGCGAAGCGCTCATGAAGAGCCGCTACATCAACCGCACCTTCATCCAACCCGACCAGACGCTGCGCGAGGCAGGCGTGATGATGAAGTTGAATGCGCTACCGCGGTCGATCCGCGGCAAGCGCCTCATCTGTGTCGATGACTCGATAGTGCGCGGCACCACGTCTCGACGAATCATCGAGCGGTTGCGTGCTGCCGGCGCGAAAGAGATCCACATGCGCATCTCGAGCCCGCCGATGCGCTATCCCTGCTTCATGGGCGTGGATATCGGCTCGACCAAAGAGCTGATCGCGGCCAACCGATCGGTGGAACAGATCCGTGAGCATCTCGGGGCTGACAGCCTCCACTACCTCACCGTGCCCGGCCTCATGCGCGCGATCGGGCGCGGGCCGGCGCAGGAGTTCTGCCGCGCGTGCTTCGACGGCTCGTACCCGGTGGCAGTGCCACAGCAGCTGGAAATGGACAAGATGCAGTTCGAGAGGCAGCCCCACGAAGATGCGGGGGCCCCTACAGGAACTCACGTACCAGGGCCCCCACACCTCCAGCTCGCTAGACCCAAAATCTAGTCAAATGCCAAGTGGAGCCCTAGGCCGAATTTACTTCGGCCGTCACCTATCCCTCTTCCAGGCGCCTCCTTGCAATGTGTTAAGCGGAGGGGGTTCCACGGGGGAGGCCTGCCTCCCCCGTGCTTTTAGTCAAATGCCAAGTGGGGCCCTAGGCCGAATTCATTTCGGCCGTCACTCACCCTTCTTCAAAGTTCCGCCCCGCAATGTGTTACGCGGAGGGGGTTCCACGGGGGGGGCCAGCCTTCCCCGTGCCTGAAGGGCTGTCGTACGCCGCCGCCGGCGTTGACATCGAGGCTTACGAGCGCGTGCTGGAGCGGGTAAAACCGCTGATCGCCGCGACGCACGGCAAGGAGGTCGCGAGCGGAGTCGGTCCGTTCGCGGGCCTATACGCGCTGCCTGGCGGGGGCCATCTCGCAGCGAGCGCTGACGGCGTTGGCACCAAGATCAAGGTCGCGATCGCTGCCGGCTCGCACCGGGGAATCGGCGCCGACATCGTGAACCATTGCCTCAACGACATCGCGACGGCGGGCGCGCGGCCCCTCTTCTTTCTTGACTATTTCGCGACCGGGAGGCTCGACCCAGATGTCTTCGCCCAGCTGATCGAGGGCATGACCATGGCTTGCAAGGCAGCCGGCTGCGCGCTCCTGGGCGGGGAGACGGCCGAGATGCCCGGCGTCTATGCACTCGGCGATTACGACCTTGCGGGTTTCATCGTCGGGTTGGTCGAGCCGGGTCGGCGCCCGGACCCTGGCGCCATTCGCTCCGGCGACGTCATCGTCGGCCTGCCGTCGAGCGGGCTCCATACCAATGGCTTCTCGTTGGTGCGAAAGGTGTTCGAGGACGTGCCTCTGAGCAAGGTGTATCCCGAGCTCGGCCGCCCGCTGGGGGATGAGCTGCTCGAGCCGCACCCCTCATACCTGGAACCGCTGACCGCCATGCGCTGGAAGGGCGCCGCGCACATCACGGGTGGAGGCCTCCTCGGCAATCTGCCCCGATGCCTGCCCGACGGCCTCGGCGCCCGCCTCGAGCGCAAGGCGTGGGTCGAGCCACCGATCTTCGGGCTCGTACGCAAGCGAGGCAAGGTGTCGAACCAGGAGATGCTCGGCACCTTCAACATGGGCCTGGGCATGGTCCTTGTGATGGATCCCAGCGACCTGCCTCCCGGCGCGCAGGTGGTGGGCGAGGTGGTCCGCCATTCCGCGCCGGATCGGGTCATGATTCGCTGAAGCTTCACCGATGAGATTGGGGGTGGCGGTTTCCGGTTCCGGCTCGAACCTGCGCAACCTTGTCGAAAGGGGATTCGACGTGGTCGCGGTGGCGACGAACCGCCCTGCCTGTGGCGCCGCCGACTTTGCCCGAGAGCGTGGAATTCCTCTGGCCGCGCTGCCACAGAAAGACTTTGCTTCTGCCTCCGAGCGCGACGACGCGATGCGCGATTTCTTCAAGGGCGAGGGGGTTGAGCTCGTTGTCGATGCCGGCTACGACCGGATCCACTCAAACGGATTCGTCGAGGCTTTCAAAGATCGCATCGTCAATGTCCATCCTTCGCTGCTGCCCGAGTTCGGCGGTGGGATGGATGCGATCGAGCAGGCCCTCCGTGCGGGCGCGAAGAGAACCGGAGCCACCGTACACGTGGTGACGTCAGACCTGGACGCTGGCCCCATCCTGATCCAGGAGGCGGTGAATGTGCACGACGGCGATACGACGCAGACGCTGCGCGCGCGCGTCCACGAAGCGGAGCATCGAATACTTCCGCAGGCCATCCGTTTGATGGAGGCGCGACTTGCCAAGAGCCCTGCTGTCGGTTAGCGATAAGACGGGGCTGAGCGCGTTCGCTCGCGGCCTGCAGCGGCTTGGGTATGAGCTGTACGCAACCGGCAGCACGCTCAACACGATTCTGGATGCGGCCGTCGATGCCAAGCCGGTCAGCGACCTCACAGGTTTTCCCGAGATGATGGACGGCCGCATCAAGACGCTGCATCCTGGTGTGCATGCGGGACTCCTGGCAAGGCGCGACAAACCCGAGCACATGGAGTCGCTTCGAGAGCACGACCTGAAAGAGATCGACCTGGTGTGCTGCAACCTCTATCCGTTTGTCGACACCGTGACGCGCCCAGGCGTGGCGTTTGAGGACGCGGTAGAGCAGATTGACATCGGCGGGCCGACCATGATTCGCGCGGCGGCCAAGAACAGCGACTCCGTGGTCGTGGTGGTGCGGCCCGAGCGCTATGCCGAGGTTCTCGGGGTGCTGCATGCCGGCGGCCCAGACGTGGCGATGCGTCGACGTCTTGCCGCCGAGGCATTCGCCCACACCGCGGCCTACGACTCGTGGATTGCGGCATATCTGCACGACGACAATGCGGGCTTTCCACAAGAGCTGCCACTCGCCGGAAGCCTGGTGAGGTTGCTGAAATACGGCGAGAACGAGCATCAGCGAGCGGCTTTCTACCGGTTTGGACCGGATCCTGGCGGGCTTGGCGGGGCCCAGCAGGTGCAGGGCAAGGAGCTCGGCTTCAACAACATCCAGGATGCCGCTGCCGCGTTCCAACTGGTCAGCGACTACGACGAGCCTGCCGCCGCCATCATCAAACACATGAATCCATGTGGCCTGGCGATCGCCGACGAGCTGTCACGCGCTTACGTGCGCGCTTTTGAGTGCGACAGGACGTCGGCTTTCGGAGGCGTCGTCGCGGTCAACCGGCCGCTGGACCGGACGACCGCTGAGCACATCGTCCAGATCGTCACGCACGTCGTGATCGCGCCTGAGATCCTGGACGAGTCCATCGAAGTGCTTGCCCGTCGCAAGGGGATGATCGTTCTGGCCGCTCAACCACCGCGCCGCGGTCTCTTCGACTACGACGTCCGGTCGTTACCTGGCGGATTCCTCGTGCAGGACTGGGATCGCGCCGGCTTTGACCGGGCCGCGTGCGCGGTGGCGACAAGGCGCTCGCCGACTGACGCCGAGTGGGAGCAGCTGCGCCTGGCGTGGATCGCGGTCAAGCATGTGAAGTCCAACGCGATAGTGCTGTTCAAGGACTGCGCCGCGGTTGGAGTCGGCGCAGGTCAGATGTCGCGGGTAGAGGCGGTTCAGATCGCAATTCGCCGTGCCGGCGGCGAGGCCCGCGGCTCGGTGATGGCCTCCGATGCCTTCTTTCCGTTTCCGGACGGGCTCGAGGAGGGAATCCGGGCGGGTGTGACGGCCGTGATCCAGCCGGGCGGCTCGATGAAGGACAGCGATGTGGTGGCGGCTGCAGACGCCGCCGGCATCGCGATGGTCATCACAGGACAGCGTCATTTCAAACACTGATCCGCCGATGGGATCTCGCTTTGGCGAAGAGGGTCGCCGCCTTTCCTACGGCTCTTATCTGAGGATTCCCGATCTCCTTAACTTGCAGGAGGGCCTCAGCGCCGAACACGACGAGCTGTTGTTCATCGTCGCGCACCAGGTTTACGAGCTCTGGTTCAAGGTGGTGCTCGACGAGCTCGAAGCCGCGCGAGGTCGTATTGACTCCGACGACATCTTCTTCGCCCGCCACCACCTGCGTCGCGTCAACGTCATCGAGCGCTTGCTGGTCGAGCAGATCGAGGTCCTGGAGACGATGTCTCCGCAGGACTTTCTGGCGTTTCGATCGCAGCTGGCGCCCGCCAGCGGTTTCCAGTCCGTGCAGTTCCGCGAGATCGAGTTTCTTTCCGGGCTCAAAGAGCCGAAGTACCTGGCGCGAATCGAAGCCTCCGCAGAAGAGATGCGCCGGCTGCAACGCCGCCTCGAGGAGCCCTCTCTCTCGGACGCGCTGCACTCGCTGATCGCGCGACGAGGCTCGCCCTCGCTGCTCGATATCTTTCGAGACCGCGAGCGCTTCGGAGATCTGTTCGACCTCTGCGAGGCGATGCTCGACCACGACGAGGCTTTCGCCCATTGGCGCGCACGCCATGTGTTGATGGTCGAGCGGCAGATCGGTTCGAAGACGGGCACCGGCGGGAGCAGCGGAGCGGAGTACCTTCACTCAACCCTCGGCAAGCGCTTCTTTCCCGATCTATGGGACGTCCGCTCGGAGCTGTGAAGGACGGTTTCTCAGGCGAGCGCGACGAGCATCACATGAAGAAGACGCCCGTTGAGAATCCGCGTGTCACCTGCGCGACGTGCAGGATGTTCGACGGCACCACCTGGTGCCGTCACTGGAACTTCCACACCACGGCGGAGTCGCCGCCGTGCCGGTTCTACAAGAAGGCGATCTAGACCGTAATCACGAGCTTGCCGTCAGTCTTGCCGAGGAGCTCGAACGCCTCAGCGGCCCGGTCCAGCGGAAACTTGTGAACGCGAGGAGCTTTCAGCTTTCCATCGGCTGCGAGCTTCGCCAACGTTTCCAATCGTTGGGTGTTCATCTGGGTCTGCATGTTGACTCCCTTCACGCCGTGCTTCTCGAGCTCGGCGGGCACGGCCGCACCTTTCATCGAAACGACGGTCCCGCCCTTGCGCACCGCCACACTCAATGCCGCAAGGGACGCCGCGTCGCTGGCGGTGTCGATGATGGCGGCGACGCCGTCGCTGTGCTTGGCCTTGAGGGCGTCGGCCACGCTGTGCTCGGTCCGGTCGATCACCTCATCGGCGCCAAGTCCCTTCACGTAGTCGAGGTTGGCTGAGTGTGTCACGCCGATTACGTGTGCCCCTTGCAGCTTCGCGAGCTGGACCGCATAGCTGCCAATGCCGCCCGAAGCACCGACAACGACCACGACGTCCTTCGGCTTGAGGTCTGCGGCATCGACGCACATCAGTGCCGAGACCCCTGCGAGCGCCAAGGCTGCTGCATCGACGTCGCTGAGCGAGTGAGGACGCTTGGCGATGGTTCCGGCCGAAGCTGTCGCTTTCTCAGCCAGCGTGCCTTCGCCCAAAAACATCTTGCCGGTGACGCCGAACACCGGGTCACCGACCGAGAATCCGTGCACACCCGACCCCAGGGCGTCGATCGTGCCCGAGAAGTCGCTGGCCGGGACCAACGGAAAGCGGTGTTCCATCCTGTCTTTGAGATAGCCGGCGCGCACTGCGTTGTCGAACGGGTTCAGCGCGGCGGCGGCAACGCGCACGCGCACCTGGCCGTCGGCGGGCTCTGGTTCAGGGACTTCACGAATCGAGCCGGGCTGGCCGAACGCATCAAATGCGAATGCGCGCATATTCAGTTGCTCCTTGTGGGCGTGGTTGGTTGCGTACTCACCCAACAACCACCCTACAACCTCCACATATTTCGTACTGGAGCTGGTCAACGCGTTTGCATACTGAAGAGTGATGACCGAGGCAGCCCAGTCCGTCGTCGAAGAGCTGGTGGGAAATGCCCACGGCAACCTGCCACGTGTGCGGGAGCTGCTCGATGTGCATCCAGCGGCCTTGAACCTGAAGGCGCCTTGGAACGAGACAGCGATCGAGGCTGCCACGCAGATGGGAAACAAGCCGATCATCGAGCTCCTCATTGGACGGGGCGCGCCGGTCGACTTCTTCACCGCCTGTGTGCTTGGCCGAATGGATGAGGTTCAGGTCGGGCTAGAAGCCGACCCGTCTCGCGTGAACGCCAGGGGCGTGCACGACCTGCCGGCTCTCTACTTCGCGGCGATTGGTGGCGACCTTGAGATTGCGAAGCGCCTGCTCGAAGGCGGCGCCGACGTCAACGCGAAGGCAGAGTCGGCAGCGCCCATCCACGGTGCGGTGATGGGCGGCAGCGCCGAGATGGTCCGGCTGCTGCTCGAGCGAGGGGCCGACCCATCATTACCCGACTACCAGGGGCGAGGTGCCCGCAAGCTCGCCGAGGACATGGGCCGGCCCGAGATCGCCGAACTGTTCGCCTGAGGCTTCTTGGGTTACGCGGCCTCTGCCGCTCCCTCTACAAATTCTCGGTTGATGACTGATGCGTCCGGGCTCCTGTCGCCGCGGGGACGTAGGACAACTAGAACGACGAGCAAGCCCGCCGAGACACAAGCCGCGGCGATGCCAAACGACAGCTGATAGCCACCAGTCAGCGCGCCGGACAATGAATAGCCCCGTGCCGCCAGCGTGGCCGTGTGGCCAGTCGAGATCGTCCCCAGCGCCGCGAGCCCGATGGCCGCAGAGATCTGCATTGTCACGTTGACAATCCCAGAAGCGAGACCCGCGTCCTGTGCTGGGACCTCCGACATCGCGATCGTGATCAGAGGCATGAACGATGTGCCGGCGCCGATTCCGAACAGTGTGTACGCGCCAAGCAGCATCGGGAAGTAGCTAGCGTTCTCGCCGGTGTTGGCCATCACCGCGAGGCTGGTGACGATCGCCAGCATCCCTGGAACCAGCACCCGCCGAGGGCCGAACCGGTGCATCAGCTTGGCTGTGATTCCGAGCGAGAGCACGCCGAGCGAAAGGCTCCACGGCAGGAAGGCCAGGCCGGTTTCGACGGCGGTGTAGCCGCGGACCTGCTGCAGGTAAAGGGTGCCGAGGAAGAAGGTCGCGAACATGCCGGTGGCGAGCATCGCCCGCGCGACGCTGGCGCCGACCAGGCTTCGAATCCTGAGTATCCGCAAGGGCACGATCGGATTCGCGATGCGTCCTTCAAGCACAACGAACGATGTGAGAAGCCCGACCGCCGCCGCCCCAAAGCCGAGCGTGTGAGCCGACGCCCATCCATATTGGGCGGCCGTCACGATTGAGTAGACCCCGAGCACCATGGCCGCCGTGACCAGGATCGAGCCCGCGATATCGACGCCCTGGCGAAGGCCGAGGCCCTCCGTTTCGTCGATGAGGACTGCACCCAGCCAGAAAGTGGCCACGCCGACGGGGAGGTTGATGAAGAAGATCCAGTGCCAGCTCACCAGCTGGGTAAGGACGCCCCCGGCCAGCAGGCCAAGCGAACCGCCGCCGGCGATCACGAACGTGAAGACGCTCATCGCTTGCGCGCGTTCCCCCGGCTTGGGGAAGCCGGTGACGATCAGGGCGAGGATCACGCCAGAGGACAGCGCCCCGCCGGCACCCTGCAGGAAGCGCGCCGCGATCAAGGTGGCGGGGTCCTGGGCGAGCCCGCAAAGAACCGAGGCGGCGGTGAAAAGCACGACCCCGGCCAGGAAGACCTTCTTCCGGCCGATCAGGTCGCCGGCCCGGCCCGCGAGCAGCAGGAGGCTGCCGAACGTGATCAGGTAGGCGTTGACGACCCAGGTCAGGTCGGCCTGGGTGAAGTGGAGGTCGCGCTGGATCGACGCCAGCGCAACGTTCACGATCGTCGAGTCCAGGACGATCATGAACTGGCCGAAGCAGATCACGACGAGCGCCAGCCAGCGCCGCCGATTGCTTGCCGGGGTCGGGATTTCCAGAGTGTTCGAGTTCATACTACCTCCATGGACGAACCGCTATAAGGGATCATCACTATAACATGACGATATGGGTCCTTATTGCATGGATTATCTGCAAAGTGGGAATGATTCTCATGTAGTGCTAGGATCAGGTGAGAAAGAGATGGAAAGCGGTACTGGTACGGGGCTGATCACGCTTCTGACCAGGGTTTCGAAGGCCCTGCACAAGCGCACACCCGAGGCGGTGCTGGGGATGAAGTGGCGGGATTCGCAGGCTTTGGGCTTCCTGCTCAAGCACGAAGGCGTCACCCAGCAAGAGCTCGGCGACGCGATGCTCATGGACAACAACACGGTGGTGCTGCTGCTCAACGAGCTGGAAGCGGCGGGGTTTTCAGTGCGCCGGCGCGACCCCGGGGACCGGCGACGTCACATAGTTGAGATCACTCCCGCCGGCCGG
>DATCPU010000476.1:0-5330 GCA_036569925.1 Candidatus Dormiibacterota bacterium | reverse complement strand
CGCCCCGACAGGGTACTAGCCAGCAGGATTCCGTCAGCCCAGTAGGCGCCGGTGGCTCCCGCCGGCAGCAGGTCGTAAGTGCGGTCCCCGCCGTAAGGCACCAGCTCCCACAGCTTGATGGTCGATCCATCGAGCGCATCGCCTGCCGCCAGCGTGCCCAGCGCGCGGCCGTCGCGGGTCCGGTGGCCCGGCGAGGCGAGCAGCTCCCGGCCATCCGCGAGCACCAGGTGAACCATCATGTGACCGGCCGGCACGGGTGTGCTGCCGACCTCCAGCACCGCCACCGCCACTCGTCCGCCGTCGCGGGTCGCGGTCCAGACCACCATCCCCGGCTTGATGTCGACGACGCGGACAGCGCCGTGGGGAGTGGCGATCAGGGTGCTCGCCGCCAGGCAGATCGGGCAGGGAGGTGGCCCCGAGGTGGTCTGAGACGTCACCGCGACCAGGCCGTCAATCCGCACAGTGCCCTTGACGAGCTGGATGGACGTCCCGCCTTTGGGACGCGCGCGGAGGTCGAAGGCGTACTCGGTTCCGTTTGGCGCCAGGGCCAGTGCGTTGAGGAGCTTGTAGGCCCGGTAGACCGTCAGCTTCTGCGCGTCGGTCAGGTCGCCGCTCGGAAGGTCCTCGTGAGCCACGATCGCCGCGTACACGTCGGCTCGGGCGCGAATCGTTGGATATTGGGCGATCGCGCTGGCGAGCTCCCCGCCTTCGCGGGCGAGTGGATAGGAATCGGGATCGCAGTAGACGGGCGTGCCGACCGCATCCATGACTTTGAACTTGAGCTGATACACGTCGAGCGACGTGCTGACCTGGCTGGGCGATGCCGACCCGCAAGCGGCCAGAACGATGGCGCCCAACAGCACCACCAGTCGCCGGCCGCCCGGCGACCCTGAGTTTCGCTTCTCAGCCTGCATCACTGTTATTCAATACGCCGCTTCGGCAATAGTGGTAACGACCGGAACCAAACGTACCCGACGAGCGTATTGACCTGAGATGGGGCGGGTGCGATCCGAACTTATAATCGCCTGCATGGGGGCCGTGCTTTGGAGACCGATGTAGTCACCCGGGTTGCCGAGGCGGTCATGTCCAACGTAGGGCGGGCGATCGTCAACAAGGAGCACGAGGTTCGTTACTGCCTCGTCACTCTCCTGTGCGAAGGGCACCTGCTGATCGAAGACGTGCCCGGAGTGGGCAAGACGATGCTGGCCAAGTCGCTGGCGCGTTCGCTCGACTGCACCTTCCGCCGCATCCAGTTCACTCCTGACTTGCTCCCGTCAGACGTCACGGGCGTCCGCGCGTTCAACCAGAAGATCAGCGATTTCGAGTTCAGGCCGGGCCCCGTCTTTTCGCAGATCCTGCTTGCAGACGAGATCAACCGTGCCAGCCCGAAGACGCAGGCTGCTCTTCTGGAGGCGATGGAGGAGCGCCAGGTCACCATCGACGGTGACACGCACGACCTGCCCAAGCCTTTCATGGTGATGGCGACGCAGAATCCCGTCGAATACTCGGGAACATTTCCCCTTCCCGAAGCGCAGCTCGACCGGTTCCTGATGAAAGTGCGGCTGGGCTACCTGTCTGAAAAGGAAGAGGCGCACCTTCTCGGCCAGCGCAAGGTGGAGTCGCCGATGCTCGAGCTGCAGCCGGTCGTGTCGCCCAACGAGCTCAAGAGCGCGCAGCGCGCCGTGCGCGAGGTGTTCGTCAAGCCTGAGCTTCGCGAATACATCGCCCGTCTTGTCGGCCGCACGCGCGGCAACCCCGAGGTGGCTCTCGGCGCAAGCACCCGCGGGACGCTCAACCTCTTTCATGCCAGCCAGGCGCTGGCGGCGGTGCAGGGTCGAACCTACGTGATTCCCGACGACATCAAGGAGCTCGCCGAACCGGTGCTGGCGCATAGGATCATCCTCAGACCCAACGCCGAGATGCAGGGCCAGAGCGCCGGCAAGCTGGTCGCGGGCCTGCTCGAGCGGGAGCACGTGCCCCAGATGGCGTACGACGGATAGGCCGACGCCGGTTCCCCGATGAGCAAGGTAGCTCTGGCCCTCGCGCTCGGTCTGCTCCTCTTCTTTACGTGGATAACCGGGATCAAGACGGCCTATCCCTTCGCCTATGCGTTGTGCATGCTCTTCGTGCTTGCCTGGGCGTGGCCGCGATTCGCGATCCGGGGCCTCACCGTCACCCGCAAGCTAGACCCGGGGACGCCCACCGTCGGCGAGCCGTTCGAAGAGGTGATTGAGGTCACTCGCTCCGGCTTCTGGCCTGCGCCATGGATTGAGGTGCGCGACCTGAGCGGCATCGCGGACTACCAGCCAGGGCGAGTGATCTCGGTTGGCCACGACCCCGTGGTCTGGAAGACTCGCGGTGCCTATCGCCGCAGGGGCTGGATGACTTTCGGACCGACCTCGATACGCGTCCGCGAGCCGTTCGGCCTCTTCAACCGGGAAACTAAGATCGGCCAGCGCTCATCGGTTCTGGTGTATCCGCGGGTCAGGCCCATCCCGGACCTGGTTGCACCCAGCGCCCAACAGACGGGTAATTCGCCGACCTTTGGCGCCTGGTCGGACTACCCGCCCGAAACGGGTGGGGTGCGCGACTACACGACGGGGGACAGCTTCGGCCGCATCCACTGGGCCCTGTCGGCGCGGCACGGCCGCCTGATGTCGAAGACTTTTGAGCAACCCCTGACGACCGACCTCTGGATCCTCCTCGACCTCGACAGGAACGTGCATGTCGGCGAGGGGGAAGAGTCGACCCTCGAGTACGCGATCAGCCTCGCTGCTTCGATGGCGGCACAGGTTCACAGCCGTGGCCGGCAGGTAGGTCTTATCGCCAACGATGCCAAGGGCACGATCCTCGAGCCGCATCGGGCCGTCCGGCAGGACAGGCTGATCCTGGACTACCTCGCTGTCGCCCAGGCTGACGGGCGGGTACCGCTGACCAACACGCTCGCATGGGATCGGATCCGCCGGCTGCCGCGCCGCGCCACTGCCGTGATCACGCCAAGCGCCGACCCCGAATGGGTGCGCCTCCTGCAGGCCGTACGCGGCCGCAGGTCGACCATGATGGTCTTCTACCTCGATACGGCGAGCTTCGGTGGTCCCGACCAGAATCCGAGCTTCGACCTGGGACAGGACGTCGACCTGTACGTCGTCCGCTGTGGCGACGACTTCGCGCGCTTGGTGAGGACGAGAGATGCACTCCGCATCAGCTAGCAGCTTCCAGCCGCGGCTGTGGCCGGCCAGGTTCTGGAGCCACACGCGCGCTTCCATGACGGGCGCTGTTGCGTGGTCGGCCGTCCTCATCCTGCTGCTCACCCTGATGATCGCCCGGTCGACCGCGACCGCCGCCTGGGTGCCTGGCATCGACTCGGTGGTGCTGGTCGCGCTTGGCGGTGCAGTCCTGATGGGGGTGCTCGCCATCCTGCCGGTGCCCTGGCCCATTGGTCTCGGCGCCGGGTTGGTCATCGGACCCCTGGCAGCCCTGGAGGCATCGTGGTCGCAGCTTCACGACGCGCACCCCGCAGACCCGTTGTCGATTGGGCTGGCGGGGGTCTGGTGGGCCCGCTTCATGCATGGCGCAGCTCCGGGCGACGTGCCCGGATACGCGGTGGCGGACGACGCCTCCTTCTATCTCTTCCTGATCAGCCTGCTCATGTGGATCGCCGGAGGCTGGTTGGCCTGGTGCGTCTTGCGCTGGCGACGGCCGCTCCTCGGGCTCATACCTGGCGCTGCCGCATTTGCCACCAACCTGCTCAACTCGGCGAACCAGAACGGCTACACGCTCGTCATCCTCGTACTGACGCTGGCGTTGCTGCTGTGGACCAACTACACAGCCTCGGTGGCGAACGTGACGCGTGCACGAGTCAAGCTGACCGGGGACGCGCGTTGGGACTTCTGGGAAAGCGGCCTGGTCGCGATGGCCGGCATGATCGCCCTATCCATCCTGCTGCCTCCGCTGTCGACCACGGACCGCACCGTGAGCATGCAGGCGAGCGCATTCTCGAGCTGGGCGGCGTTGCAGGAGCGTCTCAACCACAGCAGCGGGCTGGGCAGTGGTGTCGGCACCGGCACTGTCGGTTTCTCGACCGAGGTGGCGCTTGGCGGATCTCTCAAGAGGAGCCACAACAAGGTCTTCACCTACACGTGGACGGGGGACTCCGGCCCGAAGTATTTCCGCGGTGTCGACGTGACTGAGACCTCCGACGGCCAATGGCGTTATGCGTCCTCGCATTACCTGACCGAGCTGCCAAAGGACACGGTGGTTCAGTACACCGAGGAATACCAGCAACTTGCCCAGACGACCTACACCGTCGACATGCTCACGCCTCCGGGCAACGGCAACACCGACATCCTTTTCTACCCAGGCACGCTGCATAAGGCCGGGCGCCTGACGATGGTGACGCAGGTCCAGACATCGGACCCCATCGCGACTGTCGATCGATTGACGAGCCTGTCGCCGGGGGTTTCCAACGGGACCTACACGATCACGTCTCTGTACTCGATCGCCACGGAGGATGAGCTCAAAGCCGCAGGCACCTCGTACCCCAGGTGGCTGCAGCCCTACTCCACGCTGCCGCTCGATGGCAGCTATCGGCCCGTTGCGGTGCTGGACCGGATTCGCCAGCTTGCGCTCGACATCACCGGCAAGGCCAATGCCCAGACGCCTTACGAGAAGGCGAAGGCGATAGAGAGCTACCTGCGAACAGGGTTTACGTACACGCTGACCCCACCCAGCAAACCCCAGGACAGGGACCCGATCGACTTTTTCCTGTTCACGTCCAAGAAGGGTTATTGCGAGTTTTTCGCCACAGCGATGGGTGACATGCTCCGAAGCCTCGGGATCCCGACCCGCCTGGTGAACGGCTTCGGCCCCGGATCGTTCGACCCGGCCAGCCACGCATATGTCGTGCACGAGGACGACGCACACACATGGGTCGAGTCGTATTTCCCCGGCTTTGGGTGGATCCCATTCGAGCCCACCAATGACAGCAGCGCCACGTACAACCCGATCACACGCGGCACACCCGCTGGCGCGCACCCGTGCATCACCGACGTGCAGTGCAGCACCCAGACCCCAGGTGGCAATGCCGGCGATCCGAGCCCGGTGCCGACAGGGGCCCCGGTGGTCAGACCTACGACCCCCGGCAACACCCCCACCAGCTCGGGTGGGGGCTTCACCCTCCGCATGCCGGACGCCACAACTCTCATCCGCATCGCCGGCATCCTCCTGGCGATAGTCCTTGTCGTGCTCGCAGCGGCCGTCCGCTATCTTCGGCCGCGCTCCGTGACGCTGGCCTGGAAACGAACCCTGTCCCTCGCACACATGGCCGGGGC
>DATCPU010000475.1:0-1978 GCA_036569925.1 Candidatus Dormiibacterota bacterium | reverse complement strand
ATCAGCAGCGACGTCATGTACTCGAGCGGGTAATTGGCCTTCAGGTACGCGGTCTGGTACGCGATCACCCCATATGCCGCGGAGTGCGCGCGGTTGAAGCCGTACTCGGCGAACTTGGCGATGCTGTCGAACAAGGCATCCGCGGTCGCCTGCGGGATGTCGCGCTGCAGCGCACCCTCGATGAACTTGGTGCGCATCTTGGCCATCTTGGGCTTGTCCTTCTTGCCCATCGCCGAGCGCAGGATGTCCGCCTCGCTCATCGAGAAGCCGGCGATCTCGCGCGCGGCCATCATCACCTGCTCCTGGTAGATCATCACGCCGTACGTTTCGCGCAGGATCGGCTCCAGCCGTTCGTGCATGTACTCGATGGGCTCGCGCCCCTGCTTGCGCGCGATGAAGGCAGGGATGTTCACCATGGGGCCCGGGCGGAACAGCGCGACAGCGGCTGCGACGTCTGAGAAGACCTGTGGGCGCATGTCCATGACCATCCGGCGCATGCCCGCACCTTCCAGCTGGAACACACCATGCGTGTCCCCGGCCGACAGCAGCTCGTAGGTCTTCGCGTTGTCGAAGGGGATCTGCTCGATGTCGATCTCGAGGCCGCGGTGCTCGCGCAGCAGGCGCAGGCACGTGGCGATGATGTCGAGGTTCTGCAGGCCGAGGAAGTCGATCTTGAGCAGGCCGATGTCGCCGACCGCCTTCATGTCGTACTGCGTCACCACCGCCTCGCGACCGGGCCCGAACTGCAGCGGCGTGTACTCCACGAGTGGGAGCGGCGCGATCACCACGCCCGCTGCGTGCGTGCTCACGTTGCGCGACACGCCCTCGAGCGCCTGGGCCACATCGATGAGGCGTTTCTGCTCCTCGCTCTCCTCGTACGCCTGGCGGAACTCGGGGACTTCTTTCACGGCATCGGCGAGGCTCTTCGAGCGGCCCTGCCAGACAGGGATGAGCTTGGCCAGCCGGTCGGTGTCGCGGAGCGGCACCTCCAGCACGCGGCCCACGTCGCGGATGGCCGCCTTCGACGCCATCGTCGTGAAGGTGATGATCTAGGCGACCCGGTCGGCCCCGTACTTCTTGGACACGTAATTGATGACCTTCTCGCGCCCCTCCACCGAGAAGTCGCAGTCGATGTCGGGCATCGAAACGCGGTCGATGTTCAGGAAGCGCTCGAAGATCAAGCCGTGCGCCAGCGGGTCGAGGTTGGTGATCCCCAGGCAGTAAGAGACCAGGCTGCCCGCGGCGCTCCCACGGCCCGGTCCCACCACGATGCCCTGCTGGCGCGCGAACTTGTAGAAATCCCAGACGATAAGGAAGTAGGACGCATAGCCCGTCTGGCTGATGACGTTCAGCTCGTTGTCGGCTCGCTCCTTGACCGCGGCGCTCGGGTTCTCGAAGCGCCAGCGCATGCCATCCTCGACGACCTTCCTCAGGTACTGATCCGGGGTCAGGCCGTCGGGGACATCGAACGGGGGCAGCAGGGTGGCGCCGAGCTGAAGCTTCAGGTCGACCATGCCGGCGACGTCGATCGTGCTGGCCAGGGCGTCGGGGAGGTCGGCAAACGTGGTCCGCATCTCCTGGGGTGTCTTCAGGTAGTTCTCCTGCGATGAGAAGCGCCACCGGTTGGGGTCGTTGAAACGCGCGTTCGTCTGGAGGCACAGCAGCACGTCGTGCGCCTCGGAGTCGTGCTTGTGCACGTAGTGCAGGTCGTTGGTGGCGACGAGGCGCAGGCCGAACTCCTTGCCGAACACTGCGAGCGCCTCGTTCACCTTCTCCTGGCGGTCGATGCCGTGGCGCTGGACCTCGAGCAGGAAGCGGTCGGCGCCGAAGATGTCCTTATAGGTGGCCACCGATTCTCGCGCTCCATCGAGGTCGCCCTCGGTGATGCGGCTTGCCGGCTCGCCCTGGAGGCAGCCCGACAGGGCGATGATGCCCTTCGAGTGCTGGGCCAGGATCTCCTTGTCGATGCGCGGCTTGT
>DATCPU010000474.1:0-2654 GCA_036569925.1 Candidatus Dormiibacterota bacterium | reverse complement strand
GATCAAGATCCCGCCCAACGAGCTCAATCGGCTGCTTCGCGATGCGCTCGATGAGCATCCGCCGCCGAGCTTCAAGGGCAAGCGGTTGAAGGTCGGTTACGCCACCCAGGCCGGAACGGAGGCGCCGACGATCGTGCTGTTCGTCAACGACGTGGGGTTGCTGCACTTTTCCTATCGGCGATACCTGGAGAAGAAGATCCGCGACCGGTTCGGCCTGATGGGCAACCCGATCCGGCTGGTGCTGCGAGGTGACTCGGGGAAGCGTGGCGGTGGCCCGAAGGCGGGCGCCGAAAAGCCGAGCCGCCCTGGTCCGCCTCGGTCTGCGAAGGGCGCTCCAGCCACGAAGCGCCCGGCTGAGAGTGCACGAGTGAAGAAGAGAGCCTGACCCGGGCTCGGCCCGGTGTTTACATTTCGATCATCATCTGGCCACAACCAGGGTGATCGAATGGTGATCTCGTGATCGGGTGCCCCGCCAAATGAGCTTCAAGGTTCTGGTCGTCGACGACGAGGCCCACATAGTCGAGCTCGCCCGCATCTACCTTACGCGCGAGGGCTACGACGTGGAGGGAGTGGGGGACGGGTCGCAAGCGCTGGCCCGCTTCGGCCAGATCAAGCCCGACCTCGTGGTGCTCGACATCATGCTGCCCGGCGCCGACGGCCTGGAGATCTGCAAGGAGATCCGCAAGCAGAGCCAGGTGCCGATCATCATGCTGACTGCGCGAGACGAGGTCACCGATAAGGTCGTGGGCCTGGAGGTTGGCGCCGACGACTATCTGACCAAGCCGTTCCACCCTCAGGAGCTCGTGGCTCGGGCCAAGGCGCTTTTGAGACGCGCCCGTCTCGAGCCTGACGCGCCGAAGCTCATCCGCGCCGGCAAGCTCGAGGTGGACCTCGAGCGCCACGAGGTGCGGCACGAGCAGGCCAAGGTGCAGCTCCGCCCGAAGGAGTTCGACCTGCTGACACTGCTCGCGCGGCACCCCGGCCGCGTGTTCCAGCGCAGTGAGCTGCTCGACCTCGTGTGGGGCTATGACTTTCCCGGGTACACCCGCACCGTCGACGTGCACGTCCAGCAGCTGCGCGAAAAGCTCGCGGCGGCGGGCGTCACCGCTCCGAGCATCGAGACCGTTTGGGGCGTGGGCTACCGGTTGGAGCTGGCCGCGAGCTGAGCCTCCGACTCCGCGTACTGGCTGCCGCCGCCGGCATCGTCGCCGTCAGCCTGCTGCTGAGCGGGGCTTTGACCTGGGTCCTGGTGCGCAACCTCGAGGTGCAGACCGCCCAGGGGCAGCTCGACGTTGCCATCATGGCCAACTTCGTGGCGGTTCGCCACGAGGAGTGCCGCATTGTTCCGCGTGTCGCGACCAACCAGGGGTCGGCCGGCTGCCTCGGTCAGGGAGGAGTCGATGATCCCATCGACTTCCAGGACCGGCTGGATGCGCTGGCGGCAACCCTGAGCGAGGGTCGTCTGTTGCTCCTGGACGCGCGTCGTGTGGTGATCTGGGACAGCGGCAACCCGAGCGCGGCCGGCCAGGTCATTGCCGTGCAGACGGCCAGGCGGGTCGGCAACGTGACAGAAGCGCAGCCGACCCTCGGAGGGCAGCCATACCTGGCCGCGGCCACACCTCTGCAGGGTGCCCGCGACCCGCTGGGCGCCGCATTCCTGGTGGTGGCCCGGCCCCGGGCGTCAGTGACGTCGGCCGCGGCCGGCGAGCTGGTGCCTCTTCTGCTCGTCGCCGGAGGCGCCGCGCTGGTGGCGGCGATGCTGCTGGTGATATTGGTCGGCCGCACGCTGACGAGGCCGCTGACCGAGCTGGCGGCGGCGGCGGAGGATGTCGCCGCGGGCAACTACTCGCGGCGCGTCGGCATCCGGGGCGAGGACGAGATCGGGATGCTGGGAGCGGCATTCGACAGGATGGCGGAGGCGGTGGAGCGCGCGCGCAAGATCCAGCGCGACTTCCTCGCCAACCTGTCGCATGAGCTGAAGACCCCGCTGACGAGCTTGATCGGTTTCAGCCAGGCCCTGGTCGATGGGAGCCTCAAGAGTGAGAAGGACAGGAGGCGAGCGGCGTCAATCGTGCACGAGGAGTCGGAACGCGTGCTGCGCATGGCGCAGGAGCTGCTCGACCTCGCCCGGGTCGAGGCGGGCTCGATCGTGCTGAACATCACCGCCGTAGACCTGGGTGGACAGCTTCAGCAGGAATTAGAGATCGTGCGTCCGCGTGCTGTGGCGCGTGAACTGCGCATCAATCTGGACGTCCCAGCTGATACTCCTCCTGTGGCGGCCGATCCCGAGCGATTGCATCAGGTCGTCGACAACCTGCTCGACAACGCGGTCAAGTACGCGCCGTCCGGATCCGCCGTGAGGGTGGCTGTCAGCGTGGCGGGCGGCGCGGTGGAAACCGTGGTGTCCAATCCGGCCGGGCCTCATCGGCCGGACCCGGAGAGGATGTTCGAGAGGTTCTACCGCGCGGACCCGTCAAGGTCAGGAGCGGCGGGCGGAGTGGGCCTAGGCCTGGCCATCTCAAGGGAGCTGACAACGGCGATGAGCGGGAGGTTGTGGGCAGACGTCGACGGTGAGGGCACCCTGCGCGTACACCTGTCGCTACCGGCGGCTAACCAAGGTGCCATTTAGTCCTCCCCGCTCGCCGGGGAGGTGG
>DATCPU010000473.1:0-7730 GCA_036569925.1 Candidatus Dormiibacterota bacterium | reverse complement strand
GATCCGGGCCTCGGCGCAGAGCGTCCAGGTACAAAGCCCAGGAAATGGGGAGATTTCCACAGAGACGAGCGGTCGTGGACAGGCCACGTATTCAGAGATGGGCCTCGCTCTCGTCGACACCACCCAGTAAGGCCGGTTTCCCCCGGGTTTCCCCAGCCAATGCCCTGCCTTTGCCCAACTCATCACCAGGGTTGTCCACAGGTAATCCACCTACATGTGGGGTCCGGCGAGCACATGACACCTAATATCTTGTGTTTGGGGGCTTGACAAGCTGAAAAGCCTGCGCGTATATTCAGCAGCGTTACATCGAGGCCCTGGGGCATAAGTGGCGGGCATGCTCTGGGGCCTCTTGCATCCCCAAACTCACCAGTTCCACGACCCAGCAAACGTCGCACCAGACGATCCAGCAAGCGATTTGAAAGCACCCGCATCGGGGATGAATTAAGGAGGCGTTCTCTAAAAATGGCCAAGAATGTAGCCGACCTCGCCGCAGCCCGCCGTAACGGCAACCACAAGGGCGCACAATCAGGGAAAGTGCCCGGGCTCCGCTTCGAACGCTTCTTCACGCCTCCAGGCAGCCACGCCTATGACCTGGTCGAGTGGGAGCGGCGCACCGCGGGTATCACAGGCGAGAAGGGCCAGGTCATCTTCGAGCAGAAGGACGTCGAGGTCCCCCGCTCCTGGTCCCAGCTGGCGATCAATGTTGTCGCGCAGAAGTACTTCCGCGGCAGCCCCGACAGCCCCGAGCGCGAGACCAGCGTCCGCCAGATCATCGACCGGGTCGTCGATACGCTTGCCAAGTGGGGCCGCGAGGGCGGCTACTTCGCCGGCGAAGAGGATGCCGAGAACTGGGCTGAGGAGCTGCGCTTCCTCCTGGTCACCCAGCAGGCATCGTTCAACAGCCCTGTCTGGTTCAACATCGGCGTGCCCGGCCGCTCGCAGCAGGGCTCGGCATGCTTCATCAACTCGGTCCAGGACTCGATGGAGTCGATCCTGGACCTGGTCAAAACCGAGGGCATGCTGTTCAAGTTCGGCAGCGGCACCGGCACCAACCTCTCGGTGCTGCGTTCGTCACGCGAGCAGCTCTCGGGCGGCGGCACCGCCTCCGGCCCCGTCTCGTTCATGAAGGGCTACGACTCTTTCGCAGGCTCGATCAAGTCGGGCGGCACCACGCGGCGGGCCGCCAAGATGGTCATCCTCAACGCCGATCACCCTGACGTTCTCGACTTTATCCGCTGCAAGGCGGAAGAGGAGAAGAAGGCATGGGCGCTTATCGAGGCCGGCTACAACGTTGGATTCAACGTACCGGGCGGAGCGTACGACTCGGTCCAGTTCCAGAACGCCAACCACTCGGTGCGCGTGAGCGACGAGTTCATGGGCGCGGTCGAGAAGGACAAGGAGTGGGAGACCAAGGCCATCGTCGGCGGCCGCACCGTCGACACCTATAAGGCGCGCAAGCTGTGGCGCGAGATCGCTGACGCGGCGTGGATCTGCGGCGACCCCGGCCTGCAGTTCGACACCACGATCCAGGATTGGAACGTGGTCCCGAACACGGGTCGCATCAACGCCACCAACCCATGCTCCGAGTTCGTTTTTCTTGATGACACCGCGTGCAACCTGCTGTCGCTCAACCTGATGAAGTTCCAGTCTGAGGACGGCACGTTCAACGTCGATCGATTCAAGCGCGCCGTCGACATCTGCTTCACGGGGCAGGAGATCCTCGTCTCCAACGCCTCCTACCCCACCCCTGCGATCGCCAAGAACTCGGAGGCGCTCCGGCCCCTGGGTCTCGGCTACGCCAACCTTGGCGCGCTGCTCATGTCGATGGGTCTCGCGTACGACTCCCCCGAAGGCTCGCGCTTCGCCGGCGCGGTGACCGCGATCATGACCGGAGAGGCGTTCGCCCAGTCGGCGCGCATGGCGCAGGTGAAGGGACCATTCAGCGAGTTCGCCAAGAACCGCGAGCCGATGCTGCGGGTGATGGAAAAGCACCGCCAGGCGGCGCACCAGCTCAACACTTCAGCAGAGCTGGCGGACGTGGTTGATGCTGCACGCGACACGTGGGACAACGCTGTCAAGCTCGGACGCACACACGGCTACCGCAACGCGCAGGCCACGGTCCTCGCACCCACCGGAACCATCGGCCTGATGATGGATTGCGACACCACGGGGATCGAGCCCGACCTCGCCCTGGTCAAGTACAAGAAGCTCGTCGGAGGCGGCCTCCTGAAGATCGTGAACGGTACGGTGCCGGCGGCGCTGCGCAAGCTCGGTTACGACGAGCACCAGGTGAAGGAGATCGTCATCTACATCGACGAGAACGACACCATCGAAGGCGCGCCACACCTCGCCGAAGAGCACCTCAAAGTCTTCGACTGCGCATTCAAGCCGGTCAACGGCACTCGGTCGATCGCTCCGATGGGACACGTTCGGATGATGTCCGGCGTCCAGCCGTTCATCTCCGGCTCGATGTCCAAGACCGTGAACCTTCCCAGCGACGCCACCGTGGAAGACATCGAGCAGACCTACTTCGAATCGTGGAAGCTCGGCCTTAAGTGCATCGCCATCTACCGAGATGGCTGCAAGCGCTCGCAGCCACTGTCCACCTCGATGGACAAAGAGAAGAAGGCGCCGGTCGAGGTCGAGTACCGCGCGGTGCGACGCAAGCTACCGGACGAGCGGAAGGCAGTCACCCACAAGTTCGACATCCAGGGCCACGAGGGCTACCTGACAGTCGGCCTGTTCGAGGACGGCACGCCGGGCGAACTGTTCGTGACGATGGCCAAGGAGGGCTCGACGATCTCGGGCCTGATGGACGCATTTGCCACCCAGACCTCATACGCGCTCCAGTTTGGGGTGCCCGTCAAGTTCATGGTCGACAAGTTCAGCCACATGCGATTCGAGCCGTCCGGCTTCACCAAGAACAAAGAGATCCCGATCGCCAAGTCGATCGTCGACTACATCTTCAGATGGATGGCGAGCCACTTCCTGCCGCTCGAGGCGCAGGACGAGGTGGGCATCATCCGGCGAGAGCCGGCGGCCTACACCGAACCGGCAGCGCCATCGGCGCCGGGGGGATCGACCAAAGAAACTCAGACGGCCACCGAGCTGAAGGTCATCGCCTCGCCGACCACCAACGGCAACGGCGGCGGCACGGTTCAGAAAATCGCATTCATCAACACCGATGCCCCGGCGTGCCCGGACTGCGGCGCGATCACAGTGCGCTCAGGCTCGTGCTACAAGTGCCTGAACTGCGGAGCCACGACGGGCTGCAGCTAGGCGAGCAACTTCTCCCCACGAGGGCCGGCATCGCGCCGGCCCTTTTTGTTTGCCGCGAACCGTGCTTTGCGCCTAAGAGTGCGGAATCCAGCAGGTCAGCGAAACGAAGTCAGAGACCGGCGCTGGCGCCCGTGCTCGTCGAAATTATCCGAGGCTAGCCATGAGTCGAACGCGGCTTTCCTGCTCGGCCACTCGCCGTCCGTGATCGAGAACCACGCGGTGTCGCGATTGCGGCCCTTGACGATCATGTGCTGGCGAAAGATCCCTTCGAAGGTAAATCCGAACCGATCAGCTGCCCGCCGCGAAGGCACGTTGAGGGAGTCGCACTTCCACTCGAGGCGGCGGTAGCCGAGGTCGTCAAACGCGGTCTTGGCCATCAGATAGATGGCCTCGGTCGCCTTGCGCGTGCGCTGGAGCTCGGGTGCGAACCAGATGTGGCCGATCTCAATCACCCCGTTGTCAGGCTTGAACCGCAGGTAGCTGGCCATCCCCAGCGCGCGCATCGACTCCCAATCGACCACGGCGTAGAAGAGCGGGTCGACTGAAGCGGCGCGCTGCTCGAGCCAGGCTGTGAACTCGGCCTGGCCGTCAAATGGGCCGTAGGGCAGGTGCTGCCAGAGACCCTCGGCGCCGGGCGCGTGGGAGGAGGTGAACAAAGACGTCGCATGGCGGTCGGGGTCGAGCATCTCCAACCTGACCAGATCGCCATCGATCGCGGTCCGGGTCGGCACACGGGCCGGGGTCCAGCTCAGCTTCGAGGGCGGCGGGGACTCCACGGCGCCAAGCATGCCGGAAAGCCCTGTGCACCCGCCATTCGGGCACGAATGGTCGACCCCGCACGACTTTGGGCAGCCAAAAGAGCACTTATGGTCGGGTTTCGGAACCTCGCCGCCCGAACAAACCCCCGCTCCGTGCAGTTCTGGTTTCGAGCGCCTCGAGTCGAGGTATTAGGAGAGAGAAATGAAGAACCAGGTAATCCAGAACGTGACGCCGCGCGAGCGCAGCTCCAACCCCATCGATGCCGGAGTGAGCATAGGCCACGTCCACCTGAAGACCGCCGACATCGATCGCGTTCATGCCTTCTATGTCGGCATCCTTGGGTTCGACGTCATATTCCGGATGCCGCAGGCCCTGTTCCTATCCGCCGGTGGCTACCACCACCACCTCGGATTCAACACCTGGGAGTCACAGGGCGGCAACCCTCCGCCGCCGGGGACCACAGGCCTCTACCACGTGGCCATCAAATATCCGACGCGCGCCGCCCTGGGCGACGCATTTCGGAGGCTCGCAGCCGCCAACTGGCCGCTCGACGGGTATAACGACCATGGCACCCACGAGGCTCTCTACCTGAGCGACCCGGATCGAAACGGGCTCGAGCTTGCCTGGGACCGGCCTGAGGATGAGTGGCCCCGCGACGAGGCAGGCCATTTGACGTTCGGCAACCGGCAGCTGGACCTCGAAGGCCTATTCAAGGAAGGCGCCGACCAGACCTAGACGACGCTCCTCCACGCTTTGCCGACCGGGTACTCGTATTCAGCGAGCGAGTCCGCCTTCATCTCCGCGCTATACCCCGGTGCCGTCGGCGGCATGTACCGGCCGTGCTGGACATTGACCGGGTGCACGAAATGTTCGTGGAGATGGTCGACGTATTCACACGTTCGGTTGTCGAGCGATCCGCCCACCGCTATGTAATCGAAGATCGCCAGGTGCTGGACGTACTCACACAATCCGACACCCCCCGCGTGCGGGCACACCGGCAAGCCAAACTTCGCGGCCAGCAACAGGACGGCGATCACTTCATTGACCCCGCCCAACCGGCAGCTATCGATCTGACAGAAGTCGACGGCGCCGGCCTGCATGAACTGCTTCCACATCACGCGGTTGTGGACGTGCTCGCCGGTCGCGACGCCGATCGGGGCTACCGCCTCGCGGATGCGGCGGTGGCCGAGGATGTCATCGGGGCTTGTCGGCTCTTCGATCCACCACGGGTTCACCTCCGCGAGAGGGCGCATCGCGTCGATCGCCTCGTCCACCCCCCAGACCTGGTTGGCATCCACCATCAGCTGGCGGTCCGGGCCGATGGCCTGGCGCAGTATTCGCGCCCGCCGCAGGTCCGACTCCGGGTCACCCCCGACCTTCATCTTCAGCTGGGTGAAGCCCGCGGCCATTGCCGCTTCGGCCAGGCGGCGGATCTTCTCGTCCGAGTACCCCAGCCACCCGGCAGAAGTTGTGTACGCCGGAAAGCCTTCGCGAAGCATCTCCACCTCTCGCGCCGGTCGGGTGGCCACGTTCAGGCGCAGGATCTCGCGCGCTTCCTCGGGCGTAAGGGCGTCATCGATGTACCGAAAGTCCACGCACGCCACGACCTGTTCGGGAGACATGTCGGACAGCAGCTTCCACAGGGGTTTGCCCTCGACCTTCGCATAGAGATCCCACACGGCGTTCACGAGCGCGGCTGTGGCGAGGTGCACAACACCTTTTTCGGGACCGAGCCATCTGAGCTGGCTGTCACCGACCAGACCGCGCCAGAAGCCCGACATGTCGGATGCGATGTCCTCGATCGTCCGGCCGACGACCTGAATCGCGAGCAGCTCCGTCGCGGCGACGCACAGCTCGGTGCCCCGCCCCGTCGTGAATGTCAGCCCGTGGCCCTCGACGCCCGAGGGATTGTCTGTCTCCAGGACAACATAGGCGGCAGAGTAATCGGGATCGGCGCTCATGGCGTCAGATCCGTCGAGGGTGCGCGAGGTTGGAAACCGTATGTCTCGCGCGAGCGCCCGTAGGATCTTCGTCGCCATGTCCGATATAGGCTAAAGCCGATGTTCACCCCGAGAGAAAGCGACGTATGAATGCCAGCGATCGAGCACGGCTGGGCCGGACCTCCCTGGATGTGACCCGCTTTGGTCTCGGCACCGCGCCGCTGGCCGGGCTCTACGAAGCAGTGCCAGAAGACCAGGCGTTGGCAGTGATCTCCCAGGCCTGGGACTCAGGCATTCGTCACTTCGATACCGCTCCCCTCTACGGATTCGGCCTGGCCGAGATGCGCCTGGGCAAGGCCCTCCGCGATAAACCACGCGACGAGTTCGTGCTCGCGACCAAGGTCGGCCGGCTCCTCCGCACGGATGCCCCGCCAGAGCCGGGCCAAAATTTCAAGGGCACGCCGCCGGTGAATCCCGTGTTCGACTTCAGCTACGACGGAGTCATGCGTTCGGTCGACGAGAGCCTCGAGCGCCTTCAGCTCGAACGCATCGACATCCTCCACATTCACGACCCTGACGATCACTACGACCACGCGATTCGCGGCGCGTACAAGGCGCTTGACCACCTAAGGTCGGAGGGAATCATTCAAGCCGTCGGAGCCGGCATGAACCAGGCCGAGATGCTCGCTCGCTTTGCGCGCGAAGGCAACTTCGACTGCTTCCTGCTCGCCGGCCGCTACACGCTGCTGGACCAGGTCGCGCTCGACGAGCTGCTCCCCATCTGTGTCGAGCGCGGCATCGGGATCATCGCTGCGGGCGTCTACAACAGCGGGATCCTCGCCGATCCCAAGCCCGGTGCGCGTTACAACTACACGACCGCGCCGGCACAGCTGGTTGACCGTGCGCGAAAGATCAGTGCGGTCTGTGACAGTCACGGCGTGCCGTTGAAAGCGGCCGCGCTGCAGTTCCCAATGGCGCACCCCTCGGTGAGCTGCATCGTGGTGGGATGCCGATCGGTCGACCATCTCGACGAGAGCATCAGGATGTTCGAGCTGGACATTCCGCCTGCGCTGTGGAGGGACCTCAAAGCCAAAGGGCTGCTGCGGCACGACGCCCCGACGCCATGACCATGGTGGTTGACGCCCACCACCACTTCTGGGATCCAAGCCGGCGCGATTACTACTGGATGTCGAGCGATCTCGACGCGATCAGAAGGCCCTTCGGCCCGCAAGATCTCCGGCCGCTCCTCGCGCAAAGCCGGGTCGACAAAACGGTCGTCGTCCAGACGCTGCCGAGCCTGGCGGAGACGCGCGACTTCCTCGCCACGGCACAAGCCACCGACTTCGTGGCCGGCGTCGTCGGTTGGGTTGATCTGACCGACCCCGCGGTGGCCGGCACCATCGCCGAGCTACGCGCCGGACCGGGTGGACGGCACCTGGTCGGCGTGCGCCACCAGGTGCACGACGAACCCGACGAGGCATGGCTGCTGAGAAAGGAGGTCCAGCGGGGCATCGAGGCAGTCGGGGACGCCGGCCTCGTTTACGACCTCCTGGTCCGCACCCGCGAGCTGCCCGCCGCCCTTGACGTGGTACGGCGGCTGCGCCACGCACGGTTCGTCATCGACCACATCGCCAAGCCCCGGATCGCCTGCGGATCGGTAGACGAGGAATGGGAGCGGGCCATGGCGCCATTCGGCGAATGCGCGAATGTCAGCTGCAAGCTGTCGGGAATGGTCACGGAGGCGTCGTGGAC
>DATCPU010000472.1:0-7699 GCA_036569925.1 Candidatus Dormiibacterota bacterium | reverse complement strand
ACGCCGTTCGCTCGGCTGACGGAGGCAAGCCGCTCCGGATAATCGGGGAGTCAGCCGCCGGCAGGCCCTTCGAAAGCAGAGTCGAGCCGGCGACTGCGGCACGCATCCTGACCGGCGGCGTGGTCCCCGAGGGCGCTGATTGCGTGGTCATGGTCGAGGAGGTAGAGGTGGCCGGCGACGTGGTGACCACGCCTGCGAACCTTCGGGCCGGCACCAACTTTCATGCCCCCGGGGCCGACCTTCGCGCGGGCGAGCTGGTGATGACGGCGGGCACCCAGCTGGGCGCCGCGGAGCTCGGGCTGGCCGCTGCCCTTGGCTTTCCGAGATTGCCGGTGCGCCGGCGGCCGCGGGTGGCGCTCCTGTCGACCGGTGATGAGCTCGTCGAGGTGGGGCAGAAGCCGGGGAAAGGGCAGATCGTCGATTCCAACCGATGGGCACTGCTGGCGGCGCTGCGCGATGCAGGTGCCGAGGTCCACAGCCTGGGTATCGGGCCGGACGAGCCCGAGGCGCTGCGCAAGCTGGTCGTCGACGCGCTCCGCGAGGTCGAGGTGCTGGTCACCTCGGGCGGTGTATCGGTGGGGACGCACGACCACATCAAGCCGCTGCTCGAGTCGCTCGGCACCGTCCACATCGGACGTGTGAAGTTGAGGCCGGGCAAGCCATTTACTTTCGCAACCGTGCCGGCGAACGCCCCTCACCCCAGCCCTGCGCGCAAAGCGGCGATAAGGATGGGCCCTATTGATCGCTCCACCCGAGGGGAGACGGAGAAAGCGGGAGCGGAGAGGGAGAAAATCGCATTTGGCTTACCTGGGTTTCCCGTTTCGTCTCTGGTGACGTTCGAGGTGTTCGTGCGTCCCGCGTTGCGGAAGATGCAGGGCTTCGGGGCTTTGCAGCGCCCGACATTGCCAGTCCGCCTTGCCTATGACGCCCGCGCTAGCGCCGACAGAACCGAATATCAGCGCGTGACACTGCATCGGGAGGGTCGAGAGCTCGTCGCGAGCACCACCGGCTCGCAGTCGTCGTCGCGGTTGATGTCGCTGGCGGGAGCGCACGCTCTGGTGCGCATCCCGCCAGGCGATCAGGGGATCACTGCCGGCTCGATTGTCGACGCGATGATCTTGTCCCTTCCGTGAGGCAGCGCTAGGGCTCTCGGTTGGCGTCGTCGCGTCCGCGCTCGTACTCGGCGCGGTCGCGGACCTTGTCGGCTTCCTCCTTTACGTCCGCCTGGATGTCACGCACCTTGCTCTTGGCATTGCCCGCCGTCTGGCGGGCCTTGCCCTTGAGCTCTTCGCTCTTGTCGCCCGTGACCTTCCCCTTCATTTCCTCAGCCTTGCCGCGAACCTGGTCTTTCATGAATCGTTCCTCCTTGAATTTTGTCGCTACTTGAACAACGCGGCGCTGCCCCGTAATAACCTTTCCGTCGAACGTTAGTTCGCCCTAGAATTAGAGATCCACATGGCCTCCCGCTTTCGTGTCGACGCACCCTTCAAGCCCGCCGGCGATCAGCCCGAGGCGATAGCGAAGCTGGTCGAGGGCGTCCAGTCGGGCCTGACCCAACAGGTCCTTTTGGGCGTGACCGGAAGCGGCAAGACGAACGTCATGGCATGGGCCGTGGAGCAGGTTCAGCGGCCAGTGCTCGTCCTCAGCCCGAACAAAACGCTTGCCGCCCAGCTCTGTGCGGAGTTTCGACGCCTGCTGCCAGACAACGCGGTTGAGTACTTCGTCAGCTACTACGACTACTACCAGCCGGAGGCGTACATCGCCCGCAGCGACACGTACATCGAGAAGGACTCGAGTCGCAACGACGAGATCGACCGCATGCGGCATTCGACCACCCAATCGCTGATGACACGGCGCGACGTGCTCGTGGTGGCGAGCATCAGCTGCATCTACGGCATCGGCTCGGTCGAGGACTACATGGGCGAGTCGCTCACAGTGGCCAAGGGCATGACGATCCGGCGCGAGGTATTTCTCCGGAAGCTCACCGAGATGCTGTACGAGCGCAACGACTACGAGCTGGCACGCCTTCGCTTCAGGGTTCGCGGCGATGTCGTCGACCTGGTGCCTTCAAACGAGGAGAAGGTTTACCGGGTCGAGTTCTTCGGCGACGAGATCGAGCGCATCCAGGAGCTCGACGCGACGACCGGAGAGATCCTCGCGCCGCGAGACGAGTTCACCGTGTTCCCGGCGTCGCACTACGTCACGCCCGCTGACAAGCTTCGGCTGGCGATGGTCGACATCGAGGCCGAGCTCGAGGAGCGCTGCAAGTGGTTCGAGGATCACGGCAAGCTTCTCGAGGCCCAGCGCTTGCGCCAGCGCACGAACTTCGACCTCGAGATGCTGCGCGAGACAGGGACGTGCGCGGGGATCGAGAACTACTCGCGACATCTCACGCGCAGGCAGCCGGGTGATGCCCCATACACTCTGCTGGACTTCCTTCCCGACGACACGCTGATCTTCGTCGACGAGTCTCACGTCGCGGTGCCGCAGATCGGCGGCATGCTGGGCGGCGACCGCTCGCGCAAGGCGGCGCTGGTCGAGTATGGGTTCCGCCTCCCGAGCGCCTTTGACAACCGTCCGTTGAGCTTTGACGAGTGGGAGGAGCGGGCGGGCAAGGTCGTTTATGTGTCGGCGACGCCTGGCCCCTACGAGATGAGGCGGTCGCAGCAAACCGTCGAGATGGTGGTGCGGCCGACCGGCCTCGTCGACCCGACGGTCGAGGTTAGGCCCACCGCCGGCCAGATTGACGATCTGCTTGCAGAGGTCAAGAGGCGGACCGAGCTGGGCCAGCGCTCATTGGTGACGACCCTGACCAAGCGATTCGCCGAAGACCTCGCCGACTACCTGCGAGAGTTCGGCGTGAAAGTCAAATATCTCCATTCGGAGCTGGACGCCATGGAGAGGATCTCGGTCCTCACCGACCTGCGGACGGGAGCCGTGGACGTCGTGGTCGGTATCAACCTGTTGCGAGAGGGACTGGACCTTCCTGAGGTCGCGTTCATCGGCATCCTGGATGCGGACAAAGAGGGATATCTGCGAGCGTTCAGGTCCTTCATCCAGATCATCGGCCGCGCCGCTCGCAACGTCGAGGGGCACGTCGTGATGTACGCCGACAAGATCACCGATTCGATGCGCCAGGCGCTCGATGAAACGGAGCGCAGGCGCAACCGGCAGATCGCTTACAACGCGGAGCACGGCATCACTCCGGCGAGCGTCAAGAAAGCGATCTACGCGCTCGAGATCCAGGAGAAGGATCTGCAGGCGGATGCGGTCGAGCTGATGGCCGGGGCGGGGGTGCCACGCGAGGATCTGCTGGCGATCGTGCGCGACCTCGAGAAGGAGATGAGGCGGCTGTCGAAGGAGCTGCAGTTCGAGGACGCGGCACGCGTGCGCGACCGGATCATCGCGCTGCGTAAGCGGCTGTCGGGTGAAGATCAGAGCCCAGAGGACGACTCGGATGTCGCGCTGGCGATCGCGGCGGCGCCGCGGCAGAAGACCATGGTGCGCAACTGGGACTCGCGACGCGGACGACGCCGCTAGGCGTGCATTTAAGAACCCTGCGCGACGCTGCGAACCAGTCCACGTTCAAGCTGAGGGTTTGTTAGGTGGCAGGCGTTAGGAACGAAGAACGAGCGGCGGCCTTGCTCAGCGCCAAGCCGGATGGCTGGATGGCGACCCTGGGGGCGCGTATCAGCGAGGCTGAGCCTGGCCGCGTTGTGGTCGAGCTCGAAGCCGGACCACAGCACCGCCACGGTGGTGGCGTCGTCCAGGGTGGGGTGATCACCCAGATCGCCGACGCCGCGATGGGGATGTCGCTCGGCACGCTCCAACCGGACGGCCTCTGGAACACGACCATCGAGTTGAAGATCAATTTCATACGCCCCGTGATCTCTGGCCGCATCCGCGCGGTGGGGCGCGTGGTCGAGATGAAGAAGACCCTGTTCTTCAGCGAGGCCGACGTGCTGGATGAGCAGGGCCGGCTGGTGGCCAAGGCGTCGTCGACCTGCTTGCCGGTGCCGGAGGGACAGGGACGTGAGTGACACCCGCGACGTGCCAGTCAACGCACCTCACCCCAACCCTCTCCCCGCGGGGGAGAGGGTGAACGTCTCGGAAGGGGAGAGGGAGGAGGCTCCGTCGCGGGTGTGGGCCTGGATGGGATTTCACCTCGTTGAAACCGGAGAAGGCACAGCGGTGGTGGAGATGACGCCCACTGACGACATGGCCAACACTTCCGGTTTCGTTCACGGCGGTATCATCAGCACTCTTGCCGACTCCGCGATGGGGCGATCGGTGCACACCATCAAGCCTGGCGTGATTCGCGCGGCCAGCTTCGACCTCAAGCTTACTTTCATAAACGCGGCGAAAATTGGAGAGGGCCTGCGCGCTACGGGCAAGGTCATCCATGCCGGTCGCCGGACAGTCGTCACCGAGTGTCGTGTCGAAGACAGAAGCGGACAGCTGGTCGCGACTGCGAGCGGAACTTTTGCGATAAAACGAAAAAAGGAATAGACACGGGTGCCCACTGACCACATAACGATTCGCGGAGCGCGGGAGCACAACCTCAAGAACGTCTCGCTGACGATTCCGCGCGACAAGCTGGTCGTTTTCACCGGCCTCTCGGGCTCGGGGAAGTCCTCGCTTGCGTTCGACACGATCTATGCCGAAGGGCAGCGCCGGTACGTCGAATCGCTGTCGTCATATGCGCGCCAGTTTCTCGGGCAGATGGAGAAGCCGGACGTCGACATCATCGAGGGCCTGTCGCCGGCGATCTCGATCGACCAGAAGGGCACGTCCAAGAACCCCCGATCCACAGTGGGCACAGTCACAGAGGTCTACGACTATCTGCGGTTGCTCTACGCGCGAATTGGGATTCCTCACTGCCCCGTGTGCGGGCGCGAGGTGCGACGGCAGACGGTGGACCAGATGGCCGACCACGTCGAAAAGCTCCCCACCGGCACGCGTGTGATGGTTCTGGGCCCCGTCGTGAAGGGCCGGAAGGGCGAGTACCGCTCCCTCATCGAAGACGTGCGGAAGTCCGGATTCGTGCGTGTTCGCGTGGACGGCAGTCTCTATGAGCTGGGAGAGAAGATTCCGCTCGACAAGAACAAGAAGCACGACATCGAAGTGGTGGTGGACAGGATCGTCGTCGGCCCCGAACAGCGAACCAGGCTGGTCGAATCCATCGAGACGGCGGCGCGGCTGGGCGGCGGATCCGTTGTGATAGTTCCGGACAAGGGTGAAGAGATCCAGATGTCCCAGGACTACATGTGCCCTTACGACGGCACCAGTGTTGCCGAGCCGGAGCCTCGCAACTTCTCCTTCAACAGCCCCCATGGCGCGTGCCCCGTATGCACAGGGATCGGGTTCCAGCTCGTCGTCGATGGCGACCTCGTCGTGCCCGACCCCTCGCTCTCGCTGCGCGAGGGAGCGATCGCGGCCTGGAGCCGATCACAGTTCTTCTACCCCGAGCTCCTGGAGACGGTGAGCAAGTACTTCGGCATCGACATGGACAAGCCGTGGTCGAAGCTCAGCAAACCGCATCGCGATGCGCTGCTCAACGGCACCGGCGACCGCAAGATCAGGTTCGGATATCGCAACCAGTACGGCCACGAGCGGTGGTATGAGGCTCCTTTCGAGGGCGTCGTCGCCAACCTGCAGCGCCGCTACCAAGAGACCGAGTCGGATTTTCTGAAGGCCGAGCTTGAGCGATACATGGCCGACAAGCCGTGTCCGGCGTGTAAGGGCCAGCGTCTCAAGCCTGAGTCGCTCGCCGTCACAGTGGCCTCGCACAACATCGCCGAGATCTGCCGGCTGTCGATCAGCGCGGCGATCGCGTTCTTCGACACCCTCGAATTGAGTGAGCGCGAGCAGCTCATCGCGCGCGGGATTCTCAAGGAGATTCGCGAGCGCCTGCAGTTCATGATCGACGTCGGCCTGGAATACCTGACGGTCGAGCGAGCCGCCAACACGCTGTCCGGCGGAGAGTCGCAGCGCATCCGGCTCGCGACGCAGATCGGCTCCAAGCTGATGGGCGTTCTCTACATCCTTGATGAGCCATCGATCGGGCTGCACCAGCGCGACAACCGCCGCCTCATCAACACGCTGCTGCGCCTGCGGGATCTCGGCAACACCCTGATCGTGGTCGAGCACGACGAGGAGACCATCAGGTCGGCCGATTATATGGTCGACATCGGGCCCGCAGCCGGCGAGCACGGCGGCAAGATCATCGCTGCCGGCACGGTCGAAGAGGTGCTTAAGGATCCCGACTCGATAACCGCGGCGTTCCTGCGCGGCGATCGTGAGATCCCCATCCCCAAGCGGCGTCGCGAAGGCAACGGCAAGAAGCTCATCATCCGAGGCGCCAAGGCGAACAACCTGAAGGACATCGACATCGAGGTTCCGCTCGGCCAATTTGTGGCGGTCTCCGGCGTCAGCGGTTCCGGCAAGTCGTCATTCGTCACGGACATCCTCAGCCGCAAGGTGGCTCAGTACTTCTACAAGGCAAAGGACAGGCCAGGCGCGCACCGCGCCGTCGAGGGCCTGGAAAATCTCGACAAGGCGATCGACATCGACCAGTCGCCGATCGGCCGCACGCCGCGGTCCAACCCGGCCACGTACACGGGCATGTTCACCTACATGCGCGACCTGTTCGCCCAGTTGCCCGAGGCCAAGATGCGCGGATACAAGCCAGGTCGGTTCAGCTTCAACGTCCGAGGTGGGCGGTGCGAGGCGTGCCAGGGGGACGGCATCATCCAGATCGAGATGCACTTCCTGCCCGACGTCTACGTGCCATGTGAGGTTTGCCACGGGACCCGCTACTCGCGCGAGGTGCAGGAGGTGAAGTTCCGCGGGCACTCGATCTCGGACGTCCTCGAGCTGACCGTCGACGAGGCGCTCGAGGTCTTCGAGAACGTGCCGCGAATCAAGACGAAGCTCAAGACGCTGCAAGACGTCGGACTCGGTTACATCCGCCTCGGTCAACCCGCGACGCAGCTGTCGGGCGGCGAAGCCCAGCGGGTCAAGCTGTCGGCCGAGCTCTCGCGAAGGGACACCGGGCGGACGCTTTACCTTCTCGACGAGCCGACCACCGGACTCCACTATGCCGACGTCGAGAGGTTGCTCGTGGTCCTGCATCGGCTTGTCGACCACGGCAACACGGTGGTCGTGATCGAGCACAACCTCGATGTCCTCAAGACCGCCGACTGGATCATCGACATGGGTCCCGAGGGCGGGGAGAAGGGTGGTTACGTGCTCGCAGCCGGGACGCCCGAGCAGCTGGCGCGCATGCCGGAATCGGCCACCGGTGAGTACCTTGGAAAGATCCTCGCGAGGGGGAAGAGCGTGGCCAGGCCAACCCGCGTTGCCACGCGTGCGCGCGCCAAGGTAGCGGTCGGCTGAGCCAGCAGCCTCGCCCCGGATACCGCGCGCTGCTGCGCGTGCCTGGCTTTGCGCGTCTCTACGCGGGCCTGCTGCTGGCGCGGGTGAGCGGCACGATGGTCACGATCGCTCTCATCCTCTTCGTCCTCACCCGCTATCACTCGCCTCAGCTGGCCGGCGCCACAGCATTCCTCGCCATCTTTCCCGGACTGCTCGTCTCACCCCTCGCGGGGGCCTTGCTCGACCGTAAAGGCCGCGCTCGGCTGGTCGTGCTCGACTATGTGATCGCCGCTGTGTCCGTCGGCCTCATCGCGGGACTCTC
>DATCPU010000471.1:0-4127 GCA_036569925.1 Candidatus Dormiibacterota bacterium | reverse complement strand
CGGGTCTCGCGAGCTTGCCCTGCGCTTTGCCGAGCTGGCCGCCGCCCCCCCGCCAGTCGTCTTCGAGCGATACGGCACCGCCCAGGTCACGCTGCCCGGCCACCTGGTTGAATTTGTGTCTGCTCGAACGGAGTCGTACGCGAGCGACTCGAGGAAGCCAGACGTGCGGCCGGCGACTCTCGACGAGGATCTAAGACGCCGCGATTTCACGATCAACACACTGTTGATGGACTTCGACGGCAACATCGAGGATCGGCTCGGTTCGGCTCGAGCAGACCTGGAGTCGCGCCTCCTACGCACCCCCGCGGACCCTGTTCATACCTTCAGCGACGATCCGCTGCGGATGCTGCGGGCGGTACGGTTTGCTGCTCAGCTCGGCTTCCAGCTGGCCCCGGACCTGTTGCCTGCCATGCGGACGATCGGCGGCCGCCTGGTGCCGCCGGTGGTATCCGTCGAGCGTATAGCCGACGAGCTTTGTAAGATGCTCGAGTCCGACCGGCCCAAGCTGGCGCTGGAGCTGCTCGACGCGGGTGGGTTGCTCGACGTCGTTTTGCCGGAGGTCACCGCTGGCAAAGGGGTTGAGCAGGGCGGGTACCACATCCTCGACGTTTTCGGCCATACCCTGATGGCGGTTGGCCTCACCCCACCCGACCTTATCGTGAGGTTGGGGGCGCTTCTGCACGACGTCGGCAAACCGACAACCGCCACCCCGGACGGGGCGTTCACGGGGCACGAGGAGGTGGGTGCAGGCATCGCGAGAGGCGTGCTCGAACGCCTGAGGTTCCCCCAGAGGGATGTCGACGCCGTCGTCACCCTGGTGCGGTTGCACCTTCGCCCTGTCTACTACCGGTCGGAATGGACTGATGGCGCCGTGCGGCGGCTGGCTCGCGACGCCGGCGTCCAGACCGAAAGGCTGATGGCTCTGGCGCGCGCCGATATCGGGGCGTCTGCCTATCCGGAGCCCGAGAAGCTCGACGAGCTGGCGGCGCGCCTGACGAGTGTCCTGTCGGAACGCCCGACGCGCATGGCAGCCCCGGTCGACGGCAAGGACATCATGCGCGAGCGTGGCCTGCCGCCGGGACCGGAGGTCGGTCGGATCAAGGAGCGCCTTGGCGAGCTGATCATGGACGGGGAGGTTGAGCCGACGCGGGAGGCCGTGCTCGCCTACCTACGCTCGCACTCCGAACTCTGAATTTGCACGATTCCCCTTGACTCAATAGTGGCTATGCTGCGTCAGGGCCAGCTGGGGTGCTGGGTAAGGGAGGTCCAGATGACGGACATTGGCGTGGAGACGGTGGCGATCGCGGGGAGCAATGGGGGCCCCGACCCTTACGGCGTCGACCAGAAGTCGACGGTTCTGGGCCGCGACGACGCGCTGTCGGGCAAGCTGCAGCTGAAGAGCGGCGGCCAGATCCTGGGCAACTTCAGCGGCCAGGTCGAATGTGACGGAGACCTCTTGATCGGTTCCGAAGCCCATGTCGAGGCCGACATTCGCAGCGTCAAGGTGACGATCGCCGGTTTCGTGCGCGGCAACATCGTGGCCGCCAGCCGTCTCAAGATCACCAGCACGGGCCGCCTCGAGGGCGATGCCAAGGTCGGCGCGCTGATCGTCCAGGAAGGTGGCGTTCACCATGGTGTGATCAGGGTGCACCCCGAAGGTGTGCCCGAACGAGAGGACAAGGTCGTGATCGATGCGGCGTCGCGTCCAGCGGTCGTGGCGGCGAGAAGCGTGCCTAACCCGGTCGGCCGGGTAAGGAAAATGTGGGGTGAGTTCTTCTAGAGGCCCATCAGGGACACCATCCAGAGCCCGACGCAGCGCTTCGCGCCAACAGATCGCCGCGAAGCGCTCATTCGGGGCCTCCCCGAAACCAGCCGCCGCTGACCGTTCCGTTCCGCCCAAGGGTGCGGCGCGGGTTCGCAAGTCATCCCCCGGACCCACCAGAATGCTCGCGCAGCCGACAGGACCATTGCAGCCGGCAAGGCCAAGGCCCGGCGGTGTGCGGCGGCTGAGCGACATCCCGCTTGACGAGGACGAGGTGCTGATCGACGCCTTCGACGCGACCCTCGAAGGCGTCACCGTAAGGGTGACCGCGGTGCTCGAACGCACATGTGTGTACGTCGACCAGGGGGGCGACCGTCGCTTGGCCAGCAAGAACGACGTCTGGGTGGAGGTGAGCCGCTTGCCAATCCGGCGGCGCCGAATCGGCTAGGGATTCGATACGCTACCTGGCGGGATGAGCACGGGGATTATTCGCTAGGTGGACCAGGAGATGGACCGAAACCTAGCCCTCGAGCTGCTCAGGGTCACCGAGGCCGGAGCCCTGGCGGCCGCTCCGCTTCAGGGCCGCGGCGACAAGATGGGCGCCGATGGCCGGGCCGTCGAGGCCATTCGGAACGCGCTCGCCTCTGTGGACATGAAAGGCACGGTGGTCATCGGGGAGGGCGAGAAGGACGAGGCCCCGATGCTCTACTTCGGAGAGCAGATCGGCAACGGTCTGGAGCCCGAGCTCGATGTGGCGGTTGACCCGATCGAGGGCACCAGCCTGACTGCGGCCGGCTTGCCTGGAGCGATCTCGGTGATCGCCCTGGCGGAGCGCGGCACGATGTTCACGACCCACGTCCATTACATGCAAAAGCTCGTGGTCGGGCGGCGCGCCAAGGGCGTCATCGATCTCGACATGCCGGTCGAATGGAACCTTGTCAGGATCGCGAAGGCGGAGGGCCTGCCGCCACAGGAGCTAACCGTGGTCGTGCTCGAGCGGCCGAGAAACGAGGGCATCATCGCCGAGATCCGCGATGTCGGGTCGCGTATCAAGCTGATCCCGGCAGGCGATGTCGGCGGCGCGCTCGAGGCCGCCCTGGAGACCCGGTACGGCATTCATTGCATGATGGGCTCGGGCGGAGCTACCGAGGGAGTTTTGGCCGCATGCGCGATCAAAGCGATCGGTGGGGACATGCAAGCCAAGCTTCTGCTCCGCGACGACGAAGAACGCAAAATCGCGGTCAAAGAGGGCCATCAGCCCGATAGGGTGCTGTCGATCGACAACCTGTGCTCGGGCAACAACATCTTCTTCGCTGCCACCGGAATCACCTCGGGCGAGCTGCTGCAAGGCGTTCGTTACGACGTCGTATACGCCTACACGCAGTCAATGGTCCTTCGTTCAGCTTCGGGAACGATGCGGATCGTTGACGCCTACCACCCAATCGACAAGCTTCGAGTCAAAGAGCTGCTGCCTGAGCAGGTGGTGGCGCGTCCGGGTACACGCTGAGCGCCACCGAAGCCGGGCAGTTTCTGACTGCTGCCGGCAAGTCATTGACACCGGAGCAGTGGCGATGGATCGCGCTCGCGCGAATCCTTTCCCGCCAGCGGCCAACCAACACCGCCATGGAACAGTTGCTGGATCCGCTCCTGTCCGGGGCCGACGAGTCGATGGTCAACGCTTTCACGAGCGGATTCAGGGTTGCCCAGATCAAGCAGGCAATCGGCAAAGCGCTCCCGGAGCCCGCTGCCTCCGCAGCGCTGGAATCGGCCCAGGTCGTCGCCCTCGCAATCCTCGTCCGAGAGCAGCTGTACCCGCTCCAGTTCTCGGCGATATACAGGCCGTTCGCGACGGTGCTGCCTGGGCCGGGCTACGAGCCGCCACCGTCGGTCGACAGGCAGATCGCGTCGTTCATCCAGAAGCTGCCGTCGCTGTCGGGCGAGGCCGAGGCCGAGGTCGCGGCCGTGGCCAAGGTGCTCTCCGAGCCGCCGAAGGTGGTGGCGCCCGTGGGGACGATCGGGGCCCCGCCCCCGGCGACCGACGAGTTGGATCCGGCAGCCCTCTACTCGGCGGCGTGGAAGCTGGCGATCGCGACTGCCAACCAGACCGGGAGGACCAACTCGTTCCGGGCGGCCCAGGGAGGGGCGGAGCAGAACGCACCTCATGATGGGTCTGGCATCGTGGGGTCGGCCGGCGTCGCAGCGGGCGCGATCTTCCTGCGCGACGTGATGCCGATCGACCAGGTGCTTCTGCTCTACGAACCTTTCGCAGCGGCGTTCCCTTATGAAAGCCTGATGTGACGGATGAGAGGGAACCCCCAAGTGGTTCCCCCTGCGCGCAGAGCGGCGTTGAGGATGGGACTTACTG
>DATCPU010000470.1:0-8706 GCA_036569925.1 Candidatus Dormiibacterota bacterium | reverse complement strand
GGCGCGACGACAGCCGGCACCGAGGTGATCCCCAACGCCTCCCGATGCCGCCCGTCTATGGGCCCACCCCGCCCTGGCACGACGTGCAGGTCGAGATCCACGGCCCCGCGGTCGGGGACCTGGAGTTCACTTTCCGCGAGCGTTGGGCCGACCCCACCCCCCTGAGCAGCGGCCCGCTGCGGGTTATCCAAACCCTACGCGGCCGCACCCAGCGCCAGGGACGCCCGCTGCCCCCGCAGCCGCCCGACCCGGCGCCGCGCGGCACCCACGCCGTCCAGGTGCTACGCACCTACGGCCGGATGCGGCACGGTTATCCGTTTGCCCCCGAAGGCGAGCGGAGCATCGCCCGCGCTTACTTGAAAGCGGTTCGGCGGGCGCGGCGGCTGATCTACATCGAAGACCAGTTCCTGTGGTCCGACGAGGTGGTCGCCTCCTTCGCCGAGGCGTTGAGGTCGTGGCCGCAGCTGCAGATCATCGCCGTCGTGCCGAGGTACTTCGACCAGGGAGGCCTTTTCAAATGGCCGAGCCAGGTCGGCCGCGAGCAGGCGATGAAGGCGCTGCTGGACGCGGGCGGCGATCGGGTCGGCATCTTCGACGTCGAAAACACCGAAGGCACCCCTGTCTACGTTCACGCCAAGGTGTGCGTGATCGACGACGTGTGGGCCGCGGTCGGATCCGACAATTTCAACCGGCGATCCTGGACCCATGACTCCGAAGTTTCGTGCGCGGTGCTTGATGAGGAACGCGACTCCAGGGAGCCCCGTGATCCAGCCGGCCTTGGCGATGGCGCCAGGCACTTCGCGCGCGACCTCCGCCTGCGGCTGTGGCGTGAGCACCTGGACCGCGCCGACGGCGATGACACGGACCTCCTCGATCCGGCCCAGGCGGCGCTGACAGTCCGGGAGTCTGCCGCGAATCTGGAGCGGTGGTACCAGGGTGGAAAGACAGGCGAGAGGCCGCCTGGGAGATTAAAGCGCCATCCGAGATTCCGGCCGCCGCGAACCACGTTGGTGTGGGCGGAACCCATCTACCGGGCGGTCTACGACCCCGACGCCCGGCCCCGCGCCATCCGTAAGGCCGGCCAGTGGTGAGGAGTTAACGCGTCAGCACGATCTCGTCTCCAAGGACGAGGCCTTGATCGGAAATCTCGTACCGGTGCGCGATTGGTTCGTGGCGTGCGGCTCGCGTCTTGAGCACTGTGACCGCGCGCGCCAGCCGGGAACCGTCCGGCACGTACTGGAGCAGCACGACATTGTCCGAAAGATGGGAGATGCCCTCCTCCGAGATGCGGTGCAGCTGAAACAGCTCGGGCACCTCCACGATCATCATCAGGCTGATGCCGCGTCGCCCGCATCGCTGCACCAGTGAGAACATCCACTCTCGGAAACGAAGCGGGTCGCCGGCGGTCACCATCAGATCGACGAGGCTGTCGATCACAATGCGCTTCGCCTGTGTCTTCTCGATCATGTCCAGCAGCTCATAAACCCATTGGTCGATGTACATGTCGACCAGGCTGCGGCTTAATACGTTGACCCCCGGCTGGTGGATCGACCAGCCAAAGCCGGCGGCGATTCGGGCGAGCTGGCTTGGGTTCTCTTGGAAGGTGGCGTGGATGCCCGGTTGGCCGGTCTTTGCCCCCTCGAATATGAAGTGCAGGCCCATCAGCGTCTTGCCCACGCCGGACGGGCCGCAGACCAGAGTCGAGGATCCTTCCCAGTACCCTTCGCCAAGCATCTTGTCGAGCGCGTCCACCCCTGTGGACGACCGTACCGAGCTCTCCTTGTAGGTCGATTCGTCCAGCTGGTCGGCAAGCCGCGGAAATACATCGATGCCCGCCGCTGAGATTCGGTACGCATGCTCGCCCGACCGGAATCCGCTCCCCCTCAGCTTCAGGACCTGCATGACACGAACCTCGCGCCCGCCGCGCCGCTGGATGTCCAGCGAGATCACCCCATCCGCCGCTGCAAACTCGGCGACGTCCTGCGCCTGCTCGCGGGAGTAGGGCGCGTTCCAGATCGAAGTCGCAGCGGATGCCGTAAGCCGGCGGATGAGTCCATGCAAGAACTGCCTGAACTCACTTTCGGTTTTGGCAAACGCGTGGAAGGCTCGGAAGCTGTCGATCACTACCAGGCCCGGCCGCAGCTCCTTGAGAAATTTATCGATCGCCTTGAGCACTGCGCCGGGGCCTGCCTGATCCGCGATGCCGAGGCCATCCTTGCTCAGAATGTCTCCGAGATCTTCGTAGATCACCCGGCGTTCCCTTATCGCAGCCGGATCGAAAAACTCAAGCGACTGTCCGTACCGAATGATCTTGTCCAGCGGTTCGGTGACTGTTGACAGGAACAGGGCGGGCCGCTCGACCGTCGCGTTGTGAAACACGTACTGCTGGCTGAGAATCGTCTTGCCGCTACCGGGCACGCCGACTATCAGATTGATCGCGTTGCGGAAGAGACCTTCGCCCAGGATCTCGTCGAGGCGCGGGTTACCGCTCGGTAGGCGTTCGATCAGCGGGCCGTTTCGGATCGCCGCGCGGGCAGTGAGACGGCGCTCGTCCCCAGCAGGTCGCGCACAGTCGACACCAGCTTCAAGGGATCCAGCGGCTTGGACAGAAAGGCCGAGGCGCCAGCGCGAATCGCCTCCTCGGGGCCGTCGATCGCGGCGACCGCGATGAGCGGGACCGATGATTTGGCAGTGAACTCGGCGCACAGCCGAAAGCCGGCGCCGCCGGAGATCAAAAGGTCGAGGAGAACGAGGTCGGGTGACCGCTCGTCGAAGATGATCTTGGCCTGGGTAGCGTTCATCGCGACGGCGACGTCATAACCCTCGGTGCCTAGGAAATACTCTTCCAGGTCGGCTGCATACGAATCGCGCTCTGCGATGAGTATCAGCGGGCGCGCCGCGTCAACTTCGGTGGGACCCATCCGCACCGGTCCGACGGCCAGGAGTTGTGACAGCAGGCGATGAGCGTCGGCGGCGCTGTGGCCAGAGTCGATCTGGGATTTGAGGAACCTGAGGTGCTCGATTTCGTTCCGCGAGTAGAGGCGCTGGGAACCCAGGCTTCGGTCGGGGGTGACCATGCCATAGCGCTCCTCCCAGCCGCGCAACGTCGAAGTGGGAATGCCGAGCATGCGAGCGACAGCGCCGATGCTGTAGACCGCCTGGTCCTCTTGATTGCCCGGTAGCTTGCCCGTCCCCATCAGATCCTTATGCAAAGTCTACTCAGAAGCTGCGATGCCGTAAGTTTGGGTCGTGAGATTGACAATTGTCAAGCTGTTAACGAGGTATTGCACAAGGTCTTACGATGTTGTATTCTCGGGTTTGTCTGGTAGCACGGGTAAGCAAGTAGCTATTGGGCAAGAGGGGCATGGCTGAGAAGCAATGATGGATACGGAACGGAGCAACCTCGAAGACAGCGGCCTCCAGGAGCACATCGCCCACTGGGCGGAGGTTCTCGACCGCTGGGTCCAGAGCATCGACACGCGGCTGGGCCGGCATGAGGGCGGGGTTCCGGGGGCGTCTCCCGACGAGGCGGATGTAGGCCCGGGCGCGGAGGCGTAGTTCGAAGGGGTCTGGATTGGGGGCTCGGGGGTTGACGAAATTGTCCGATGGCACAAAGGGCTGACGACGATCTTCTGTACGCCGGCAAACAGCTCGTAATCAGGCGCACCTACGCGCCGGCAGGCTTGAGTGTTAGTGGGGCGATCGACGTTTTCAATGTCGATGCCTTCGCCAAGACTCTGGTCAGCTCCATTCAGGCAGTGGGGGACTTGAGGGTCGACCTCCGCTACCTGGAGTTCTGCGACGTCAGTGGCATCCGGGCGTTGGTCTCAGCCGCCAAAGCTGTCCCCCAAGGGCGTAGCCTCGTGCTGACCGGTTTGCCGGCGCAGCTGAGAAACGTCATGAGCCTGGTCGGCTGGAATGACCTGCCTGGCCTGGTGATCAATGACCCGGACGAACCCGGCTGGTGAGCCATCACCTTGACTTGATCGACGGCCACTACGAGCCACTCACCGTCCGTGAGACCGAAGTTTTGAAGCTCATGGCCCAGGGATTGCCCAGCCGTCAAATCGCCGCGCGCCTTGGTATCAGCTACGCGACGGTGCGCTCGCACATCCGCAGCGTGGGCGGCAAGCTAGCCGTCCACTCCAAGGATGAGGCCATCGTCAAAGCGCGGGAGCTGGGGGTGATCAGCTAGCGGTCAGTCCGCTCGCTTCGTGACCCGGCGGCGAGTCGCCCCTCGCTCCGCGTGCGGAACGTACGACCGGTCGCCTATCCACTTTGCCGGCAGGATCGCCAGGCGGCCGGCCAGCTGGTTGATGACCGATGCGTACATCGATCTGAGTGATGCAAACTCGGTCCACGCGGCGTCCGCCTCCCGGCACCTGTAACCGGCTGCAATGAGCCGCTCACGCGCATCGTCAAACTCCTGGCGCTCGACGATTGGAACGCCTGCGTTCTTGAATCGGAAGTACCACGCGAGGTCTTCGACGAGGTGGTTGCCGACCTTGAACATCAAACGTGCGTGGCCTTCGGTCGCATCCTCGCTGACCACGGTGCTCAGGACGAGCGTCGCCGCATCCATGACGGCGCCAAAAGAGTTGAGCCAGGCCTCGTTGTCGTGGCTCGACCGGAAGTACACGAGGATCGGGTAGGCAAGGTGGCTCTCGAGCACGGCGGCTGACCATCGCCGCCAATCGTCGAACGTGGCTCGCAGCTCATCGGGCATGCGGTGGTTGGCGACCGTTTCCAGGATCTGCAAGCCCGCCGGCGGCGCGCCCGCCAGCGCGTCGAGCGTGACGACGAGCTCTTCTCGGCGCTGGAACGAACCGTACAAGGAGAAGAGCAGGCTGATAACGAGTGCGATGAGGCCCACTCCTGTGGCGCTCTCCGCGACGATCACGAGGCGCGCCACGAAGCCGATCGGCAGGATCTCGCCATAGCTGAGCGGCAGTAGTGTCGAAGCGGAAAAATATAGAGAGGTCCAGAAATCCTGGGGTTGCGGCTGGATCTGATCCGGGATCGCATCGATGATCAGCGCGTAGCCCAGGATGCTCGAGAGGCCCCAGAACGCGAGCAGCGCCAGCAACGCGACCGGCCCAAACGTCCCCATGCGGTTCTCGCGACGGTCGATCCGCGCCTCCCGCGTTCCCCACCAGCGCCAGCTCGCCCAGAGCGGACGCAGGATCCAGGGCGCGAGTCGAAGCTTGCCAATCGACGGCCGCGGCAACACCACCGACTGGAAGACGTCGTAAAACGCCACAGCAAGGATGAGGATGCCAACCGCGGCCTCAAGCATTCGAAGCATGGCGACCAACTTTAACTAGGGCGCTTGATCCGCTGGGCAACCCGGTATGCAAGGGCCATCACCGAAAGCATCGGGTTGACACCGGAGGCGCTCGGAAAACCGCTGGCGTCCGCGACGAACAGGCCACCGACGCCGTGTACCTGCCCGTACGGATCAGCCACCGAGGTCTTCCGATTTGATCCAAGCCGGCACGTTCCCATCTGATGCGCCGAGTAGAGCGGCAGCCGGTTCACAACCACACCACGGCGCTCGATGTCCTGCAGGAACCCGGTCAGCCGCGCGCCGGCGAGCGCGCCCGGCCGGCCCTGCTCACTCTCGAGCCGGAGAGGTGAGGCATGGGTTGTCGACACGGCAAGGGCGCCGCCGGCGAAAGCAATGCGCGTGATCTCCTGCATTCCCCGTATGAGAAAGCCGGCATCGACGTTGTTGGGCCAGTAGCGGATCACCGGACGCCCCCGGCGGTCGACCTGCACGCTGCCCTCGCCCGTGTCGCGGGTGAGGACGAAGTAGATCGCCGCATCGGCTGACCGCAGCATCTGGAGCTTGTGCTGCAGCCCACTCTCCCATGCGGTGCCCGATGCGATGGTGCCAGGGAGGGCTGGGGCCATCTCGATCCGGAAACCATGCGCGCCGCGAAGGTGTGCGAACTGGTCGGTCTTGATCGTTTGCGGCGAGCCTTCCCAGGCCCGGATCGGGTGATCGTAGAAGCCGGCCATGACCGCGACCGGATGAAGGTGGAGGTGTCGGCCGATGTTCTGGTTGTCCAGCCCTGAACGCAGGAGCAGAGCCGGCGACTCGATGCTGCCGCCGGCCACCACGACCGTCGGCGCCCGCACCGTGACTCGGTGTCCACCGCGTGAAACCTTCGCCTCGACTCCCACGGCGCGACCGCCGCGGATCATCACTCGCTCCACCCGGCAATCCGCGACCACGCGCGCTCCATTGTCGTGCGCGTCCTGCAGGAAGGTCAGCACCGCAGATTGTTTGCGGCCCAGCGGGCACCCGTACTGGCAACCGCCGCATCGCTGCTCGCAGCCTGTGGCGTTCCGCGGGATGAGATCCCAGTGATAGCCCAGGGCTTCGCAGCCAAGTTTTAATGCACCGTTGTTGGCATTCGGAACGCTGTCGGTGATACCGACGCCCATCCTGTGCTCGGCCACGTCAAACCCGCGTTGGTAGTCGGCGTGGTGGACGCCTTCGAGACCGTGAACGTGCTCCCATTCGTCGAGCACCTCGGGTGGAGTGCGTAGAGAATCGCTCCAGTTGACGACGGTGCCGCCCCCAAGGCACGATCCAGCGAGCACGGTGATGCCGAGGTCGTTGGTGGCCAGAAGCCCGCGGCCGAGGTAAAGGCGCGGCATCATCTCAGCTTCGTTGCCGGAGAAGTCCGCCTCGTTCAGATACTCGCCCATCTCAAGGACCACGACATCCGACCCCGCAGCCGCCAGCTCGGACGCCACCACTGCGCCCCCTGCCCCCGAACCGATCACGACCACATCAGCGGAAAGGTCCACATCCGCATCGACGTGCATGGCCCGGATGGATTTTGGTTCGGCGCGGCCGGATATCGGCGTGCGGTTGGGCGTATAGCCAATCGCCGCCCAGTTGGGGTTCTCACCAGCCGTCTTCGCCGTCCCGGGTGCGGCATAGAAGATGAACAGGACGGAGCGTTTCAGGGCCTGGAACGCCTGGCGGGTGAGGGGCAATGGGCTGGTCGACATTCTCTGCAGGACCGTCTCCCGCAACGACGCAGGCAATTGCGCAAAACCGACAGGCCTGCCGGCCATGATCAGGCCGAAGCCCGGGCTCCCCAACAGGCGGAGCAGCCTGCGAAACTGCGGCAAGGCCTCGGCCCCCTCGGCCGCCAGCGCCTGCGCCAGCAAGCCTGCCACACCGAGATCGGAGCCAGAGCGCGAGAGCAACCCGCCAGGGTCGTCGGCACCGGCCGACCGTATTGAGGGTACCAACGCATCGCAGACCGCCTCGAGCGTCTGCTTCTCGGCAAGCGGTAGGACCTCGCCGGCGCTCATGGCCGAGTCTCGATCGCTCGAGCGCCCGCGATAGCCGGCGACGGGCGGCGACGGCTGATTGCGAACGGGAGGTCGAGGCAGACGAAGATCCCGACGGCCAGGCCGGCCGCCGCGACGATATACCACGGCCATGGGCCCATGAGGTCCAGAAGGCTGGCGACCTCCGGCGTGTGGCGCAGGTACATGTAGTTGCCGCCTGTGACCAGGTTCGCGCCGGCATCGAGGGTCGCGAGCGCAACGGTCAGTAGAAAGACGCGCGCAGCGGCACCGGCACGTGGCGGGATTCGCAGGCCGATAACCAGGTACAGCGCCGCCGCGACGATCGCCCCGTGTGCGATGAAGTATTGGAAAAACACGTAGCCCGGAAAGTGGTCTTGAACATCGGGGCTGATGAGCGCGTTGGCAGTACCAGCGAGACCCCAGAAATATGTGAGCTCGACCAGCAGCGGGCGGCGAAACCAGAGTGCAGCTGCTGAGACAAACGCGACGACATCGCACAATTGCAGCGGAAGCGCGTAGCTGGCCGACCACATGTGGTGACCCGCGAGCCACACCCACCAGCCGCATTCGTTGATCAGGATTATCAAGGCCAGAGCGCGTCCCGTCACCAGGGTCCAACGACCGGGATGCCAGCGCGCTCCCAAGACGAGCGCAGCGATCGCGAACACGATCACGCCAAGGGTTATGAGGTGCTCGCCGCTGATCAACCTGTCCATAGCACGTACCTTCGGGCTGAGTTGGTGTCGAGATCAGTCTCCTTGGGTCTCGAAAACGGTCTCAATCCTTGACGGGGAGGCGGTGCGCGAACTCGCTCATCTCATCCAGCCGTTCGGCGACAAGCGCAAAGCCGCGCTGCAGGCGCCTGTAAAACGTCGGCCTTGACAGGTGAAGGCGCTCCATGATCACCTCATGGCTGCCCACCTTGTTGACGTAGTAGTCAAGGAGCAGATGACCGGCTTCGGCGTCCCGTGGCGAGTGAGATGCGGCCAACTCGGCGATCACATCGACCAGCAGCGCACGAAGGTCGCTGGCGGCCGAGCCTCCGCGCGAGACGCCCGGCAATAGGGCCAACGGGCTGCGGCCAAGCCTCTCGGGCGTTCCGAGGTCGTCGAGGGCAGTCTTCACGAGCTGCGGCCTGACCACGCTCTCCGGATCTCTCGTCCAGTGGACCTCGGCCGGTTCCCCCGGGATCGCGGTCGGCAGCAGCACCATGGCGAACGGCATGCCGGCGGGCAACAGGCGGCCCATGAGCCAGCCCAGCAGCATGGCCGCAAGCACGATCGCGGATGCCAGCGAAAAGCTCCATGCCAGCCCGCCGGGCAGGAGGGCTATCGCCAGCATCGACAGGAGCGCGAACGAACCGCTTATGAC
>DATCPU010000469.1:0-5924 GCA_036569925.1 Candidatus Dormiibacterota bacterium | reverse complement strand
CCTGACGATGGTGCTCGCGGTGATCTACCTGATCTTCAACGAGGGCTACGGCGGCCGCAACGAGCTGGCCGCCGAGGCGATCTGGCTCGGCGGCGCACTGGTCGAGCTGATGCCCGACGAGTCCGAGGCCCACGCCCTGCTGGCGCTGATGCAGCTCAGCGACTGCCGCCGCGACGCCCGCTTCACCGACGGGTCGTTGGTCCTCCTCGCCGACCAGGACCGCTCGCTCTGGGACCGGGATCAGATCGAGCGGGGCCGAGCGGCCCTGGACCGCTGCCTCGCGCTCGGCGGCCGCGGCGAGTACGCGCTGCAGGCCGCGATCGCCTCCCTCCACCTCGAGGATCCTCATGACTGGCCCCAGATCGCCGCTCTATACAAAGAGCTCTCCCGCCTCACCGGCTCCCAAGTGGTGGAGCTGAACCGCGCCGTGGCCATAGCCGAAACAGGCCAGGTCGACCAAGCGCTGGAGCTATTGGAGGGCCTGGAGCTGGAGACCTATCCCCACTTCCACTCCACCCGCGCCGAGCTCCTGCGCCGACTGGGACGAGGCGACCAGTCGCGAGGCGCCTACGAGACGGCGATCGCACTGGTCCAGTCCCAACCGGAGCGCGAGTTCCTGGAGCGACGGCGGGACGAGCTCGGCGCCTGAAGGTCTTTTAGGCGAGGGACGACCGGATTCGAACCGGCGAACGCCTGGACCACAATCGACTCAGTTTGCATGATCAACGCGGTGAGAAGCGCGGTTTGCAGGCCGTGGCGAGAAGCCCAGGGGCTGGTGATTGTTCGGGATATGCGCAAATATGCCGTCGATTTGGGCACTCCTGACGACGAACCCAAACCAACTGACACCCCCGAGCTCGGTGGGACTACTAGACCCCAGCGCCCACCCCGCTTCACTCCGCGAACCAGCGCTCTTCCTCGGCCACCTGGCGCAGGGGAGGTAGCGCAGCCCCCGCCTTCGCCGTGCAGCGTTCTTCGGCAGCGCGAACAGCAAGGAGAGGGTAGTCGGATGCGTTCTTGACGATCTGCCTAGCCAAGGAGAGGTCTAAGCCCCTCGAGGTCTCGCGCCGCGCCAAGCCTACGCCGTCTGGAACGCGCCGGTAGGAGCGCCGAATCAGAGTGAGATTCTTGTTCGCCCCAGTGACTACTGCGACGGTCCCTAACTCCAGGCAAAACCGCAGCACCTCAGTGTCGTTTCCTCGGTAGCTGGACAATCTTTCCGACAGGAGCGACTGACCAAAGCCCTCAGGGTCCCTCCATCCCAGCGCCACTCCTGCCCGCAATGGAATGTCGTCCATCTGCGCCGGGGAAAGGCGGGGCCGGCGTCCGCGACCGCGCGACCAGCCGAGTCGCTTCACCAAGTCATAGACACGGCTCAGGTCCTCGTTTTCCAGACGCTCAAGCAAGTGTCCGGCGACACCAATCGTCTCGCCGAGTGCGTCCTCCACCGGCCAGCTGAGGGCCGTGATCAGAGCGATCCTCACCTCCTCGGGGGAGGAAGCGGCTTGGAGCTGGCGCCGCCACCACGCGCCGTTGGTCTGACCTCCCCGATAGCGGGCGTAGCGAAGCCGTTCCAGCAGTGGGCGGGATGAGTCGGCGAGATCCTGAGCGACCCCGGAGCGTGATGGTCGCCCGCGACCGGCAATCAGTTCGAGTGAGCTCCTCTCAAGTCCCCAGCCACCGCCGAAGGTTTGCTCGACCGCAGCGAACAACTGGGGGATGAGATCTTCGCGTCGGGGGTTCTTTTTGAAATGTGCGAGGCACTCTCGGACAATATCCGCAACAGAGGCCGCGGTCGGCGAGATGTGTCTCCTGGGGCGGCCGGGACGGGGCATGAGCTGGGCGGAGTGATGCCAGAAGATGTGCTCGTATCCGCCGATCGGCTGCAGGATTGCCCCCAGGACCCCTAGAGAACTCGAGCCTTCTTCGTTGAATCCCAGCGAGATCGAGCCGTGAAGAAGAGCATCCACAAAAGCGCGGCTGAGCTTCTCCTCACGCTCGACTTCGGCAGCGAAGCCGCTATTGATCGCAAGCGCGGCGCGAACTCCGTACTGATCGGCTGCCCCGTCGCTCCAAAGGAGCTCCCGATCGGCCACATTGAGCCCGCGTAACAGTCCCGTCGCCCATCCCATCTCAAGCCAGCGCGTGCGCTCGTCGCCAGAGGTCGCGCCGGTTCGCTCCTGCCACCCTGCCCGTGCCGCGGGGCCCAACACTGCCATAAGAGACTGAATTGCCGACCGCCTGTCACCCGGCAGATCCGGGTCGTCCAGCAAATTCCAGCAGCGCTCCAAAAGCTCGGGCTGGCCCGCTCCGGCAGGCAAGGTCATAACCGATGGCGCGAACATTCCTTCTGCCTGCGCGGTCAACGCATGCCGGTGCCCCAGGTCCTCGAGGACCAGCTCGACCGCCGCCTCGCGGCTCTGGCGTTCCATCGCAAAGGATCCGTCACCGAGGAGCATCGTGGCCAAGGTCCGGGGGCGATCGGTGAGCTGCCAGTCGGGGTTGCTTTGCATCGCCCGCAGACGGGTCACCAGAGACGGCAACTGACCGGAGTTGTAGAAGCCAGCGTAAAACCTGACTACGTTCAGCCAATAGGGGTTGCGCGCCAGGCCGTCGAAGCGATCGAGCAGCGTGCCGCTGCGGACATCTCCGAGCTCAGATATTTGGGAGGTCGAGTATAGGTAGGAGGCGGCGAAGTACTCGCGAAGGGGCTGAACCTCAAACTCAAAGCGGCCCTGCACACGGGAAACCAATGCTAGAACCCGCTCGACCATCCCCTTGAAAAGATGATCGGTTAGCGCCGGATCGGAGTCCTCACGTTTCAAGTACTCCTTGACCTCAGCCTTGAGGCGCACTTCGGAGATAGTGCCGCCGGAGCTGTCTGACTCGGCGGCGCTATGGAGCTGCCAGGCGAGGAACTCATGCAACGCAACCAGAACGTCGCGGTGTTTGCGCACGATCACTGACTTGGCAGCCTCGCGGTCGAAGAATATGTTGAGGTAGCTGGTGTAAAGGTCGGTTCTCTTGTCTGGCAGGGATTCACCCTTGGTCAGGATCAGGGTGAGCAGGATCGTCAGCTGCATTGGGTTCCTTGCTAGGTCGCGGATGTGCGTCTGCCCTAGCTGGCTGGAGAGGACCCTCTCGATGGCTCTGCCCTCGCGAGGGTCTAGGCCGCGGGAACGGGTCCAGCGTTTGCTGTAGTCGACGATCAGGTCCTTGGGCATCGCGATCAGCTGTAGATGTGGGACTTCGGCCGAGGAGAACCCCGGCGAGTGGGTGAAAGCCGCGGGCCGGCTGGTGACCACGGTCTGCAGGCCGAGGGCGAGCTCCTCGATCCGCTCGCTTCCAACTTTTATTGCCTCGATGACCACGCGCCTGTCATCGAACTCGGCAACCTCGTCGAGGCCATCGAAGGCGATGAACAAGTGGCTGACCCGTAGGACTGCCTGCAGATCAGAGACGCTGAAGGGAGCCCCACCGGAATGCCGGAAGACAAGGGCCGCCAGGAAGCCCTCGAGCGAGCGCGGCTGATTTGGCGGCATCCCGCCCCATTCGGGGTCATCCTCGAAGGGGTCGCGTCCTTGCAGAAAAGCGGCGAAGTCGCGTAGGTCGATTTTGAAAGGCAGCCGCGCGGGGCAGAGCTGGTGGCTGGCGGGAATGGCACTAAGGTCGGCGGTGCGCCGCAGCAGACGCATCCTGTGTACCTGACAGAGGTATTGAGCAAGGGTCGACTTTCCCTGTCCCGGTGCCCCCTCCAGAACGATCCGTGGAACCGCCGACACGGTGGCAGGATGAAAAAGGAGGTCGGCGGCGCCAATCGAAGCCGATGCACCCTGTGGGCGGTGGGCTTGGGGTGAGAGGCTATACGCGAGCCTGAGGAGCTGCTGGGTCTTCTCCGAGCGGGCGCCGCGCACGATCGCGGGGACGTCGACAAATACGTCCAACAATGACGTCTGCAGGTCAACCTGGCGAAACCGAACGAACTTGTCAGAGAGGTATTGAGCGACGAGGTATGCCTTGATCGCACTCGTCCTTCGTTCGGAGTCCTCCTTGAGGCCGCTCCCGATCAGCTCGCGCAGTACGTCAGCGGCGTTCAGCAGATCTGGATAACCCCAGCGCAGCTCCGGATGCTTTGCGAGTCTGGTGATCAGGTCGTTTCGCCACCAACACCTCGCCGGAATTGGCAGACTCTCGGCCAGATACGCGTTGACCTTGTCGACCGCGCCTGAATCCAGGTGTGCAGAGCCACTGGCGTTGGTGATCAAGGTATAGGAGGACATGCCCTGCTCGGCTAGTCGCTTGATCTTTGCCAGCTCGGGCCCAATGATGTTGGCGACCCATTTTTCAGGATCCTTCAGGGGTCGCGGGGAGCGGACGAACTTGACCTGATAGGTGCGGCAGCCCGCTTCTACTCCCCGAATTTCGAACTGGCGGCTAAAGGCGTCTCTTCCCCCGTCGGGCTGACCAACTTCGAGCGCCTGAACATCTGGATCCTCGTAGCTAATTAGGCTCTGGCAGAAACGCTGGAAGCTCTCGGCGCCCAGGTTCTCGAAGCGGGGATCCATTCGGGGGATCCTATGCATGGGGTACGGCGGAGGTATGGGCCAGACTGCCGTGGTGCCGAAGTAGGGGTAGGTACGCGAGCCCATCTTTCGCTGCGAAGCGCCTACCTCATCCGGCTCCTCTCGCACAGGCCGGGGCAGTGCGCACTATGTAGTTGCGTTGGCGGCCCTTGGACCACACTAGGCGCGCTCTAACCTGCTCGTCAGGTGTCTTGGTGACCTCGACGCGAGTAAATCGGCAAGCTCTCGGGTAGCAGCAAACGCGCAAACGACGAAGGGACACGATCGCTGATGGCCACCACCCCACTTGAAGGAACCGTTGCGCTGATTACCGGCGCCAGCAGTGGCATTGGCGAGGCGACCGCGCGAGCGCTGGCGGAGTACGGGGCAAAGGTCGCGGTGTCTGCCCGCCGTCTGGAGCGGCTCGAGCGGCTCGCCTCGGAGATCGGCGGACATGGCCATACCGCGCTTGCGATCGAGTCCGACATCACCGACCAGCAGCAGGCGATCGCCGCGGTCGACCGTACTGTCGACGAGCTGGGTGGCCTCGACATCGTCGTCAACAACGCCGGCGTGATGCTGCTCGGCCCGATCGAGGATGCGCCCACCGAGGAATGGGATCGCATGATCGACCTCAACCTCAAGGGCCTGATCAACACCACCCACGCCGCCCTCCCCCACCTTCTCGCGGCGGCCGAGGACTCCGAGCGCGGCTGCGCCGACGTGGTCAACATCAGCTCGGTCGCCGGTCGTGTCGCCCGCGCCGGCTCCGGCGTCTACAACCTGACCAAGCACGGGGTTGGCGCCTTCAGCGAGTCCTTCCGCCAGGAGTTCGCCGATCGCAAGGTCCGCTCGACGCTGATCGAGCCGGGCGCGGTCGACACCGAGCTGACCGACCACCTCCGCGACGGCGTCAAGGAGCAGACGATCGAGCGCCTCTCGGGCATGCGCAAACTCGAGTCCACCGACATCGCCGACGCGATCGCCTATGCGGTGACCCGCCCCTGGCACGTCTGCCTCAACGAGATCCTCATCCGCCCGACCGAGCAGAAAGGCTGAGCGGCAAGCGGCCGGACCTGCCCCGGTGGCCTCAATCGCGACGATCGGCGTCTACGGCTTCGAGCGCGACTCGTTCACCGAGGCCCTGACCAGCGCCGAAGTCGACCTCGTGCTCGACGTGCGTCAGCGGCGAGGCGTGCGGGGCAGCGAGTATGCGTGGGCGAATTCGCGTCGCCTACAGGCGGCCCTGGCGGAAGCGGACATCGGCTACAGCCACCTGAAGGAGCTGGCGCCGACGATCGAGCTTCGCCAGCTCCAATACCGAGAGGACGCGCGGCTCGGCGAGGGCAAGCGCTCCCGCAC
>DATCPU010000468.1:0-2037 GCA_036569925.1 Candidatus Dormiibacterota bacterium | reverse complement strand
TCCTTGTCCCGCTGGCGCTGCTGGTCAGCGGGCGCTACCGACCATTTCTCAGCTGGGCTGCTGTGTGCAGCCTGCTTGCAATCGCGTGCGTCATCGCCCTCGGCCCCGCCGGTCTCAACAACGCGCTGAACACGCTCGAGTACGGGCAGACCGATACCGGGCAGGCCCACTACACACTCACTTACGTTTTCGGCACCGGGTTGGTTTCGTACACTCTCGAAGGCGTTCAAGGCATCGCGGCGCTCGTCATCGCGTGGCGCCGGCGAGCCGACTTGAACATCGTCTTTGCGCTCGGCATCCTCGGCTCTCTCGTCTTCGCTTTTCATCTTCATCAATACGACTACGTGGCGCTCATCCTCGCCGTGTGGCTGGTCTTGAGAACCGGGCCACCGATCTGGCACCGGCTGTGGCTGTTGCTCGGGGTCGTGCCGATGCTGGCCATCAGCCTCGGCAATCCCCTGCCTCAGCTGCTCTGGGACTTTGGTTGGCTGGTCATCCTTGCGCTCGTGGCTTTCAAGCCGGCCGGAGCATCGCTTTCACGTAAACCCGACGACCCTGTCGAGGTCGCGGCTTAGGTCTGGCCGGCTTCGACCGCCTCTCGGGCTTCGCCCCGGATCCACCAGACCAGCGCAACCGCCGCCAGAGGATCGGCCCACCACAGTCCGAAGAGCTGGTTCAGGACCAGGCCCGCCAGCGCCACCGCCGCCAGGTACAGGCAAACCATGCTGCACGCCGCGTCGCCTCGCAGCGCAGGGCTGCCAAGGCGGTCGGCCAGCGCGAGGCGCCATCTCCAAAGCCCCGCCATGATCGCGAGGGAGGCCACGGTGAGCGCGATGCCGACAGGACTGCGCTGCGGCTCAATGCGTAGCGCCACCGACAGCACGGCCGAAACCACGATGTACGCGATCAGACCGTAGAGGGCATAGCCGACCAGCCGGCTGGCGCGGCGCTCGCCGCCGGACAGAGAGCCACGCTCCTCCGACTCCGATCTCTGCATCAGGCGCCTTAAGACAACCACGGACGAGAAGAGCTCGACTCCGCTGTCGACGCCGAACGCGGTCAGGGCGACGGAATGGGCGACCACGCCGGCGGCAATTGCGATCGTGGCCTCGATCACCATCCAGCCAACCGTGAGCATCTGAGCCAGCCGCGCCTGTTGGAGAAGGGTGGGCCTCGAAGTCGCTATCGCCATGCAGCAAGCATAGAAAGGCGGGGTGTCGCGCCATCCCCAGCCATCGTTCACAATGAGAATCTCACGCAGCGGTCGCATGGCCATGTCTACTGATTACCTGACGCGAATGGAGGGGTGATGACGACAATCCGTCTGCTGGTTGGAACTCACAAGGGGGCTTTCGTCCTCACTTCCGACGAACGGCGCAAGGACTGGAAGGTGGAAGGGCCGCATTTCGCGGGCTGGGACGTCTACCACGTCAACGGCTCTCCCGCCGACCCCAACCGGCTCTACGCCTCGACCTCGCGTGGCTGGTTCGGGCAGGTGATCCAGCGCTCGGACGACGGCGGCAAGTCGTGGAATCCCGTGGGCAACGAGTTTCACTACGAAGGCGCGACGAACACCCACAAGTGGTACGACAACTCGGATCACCCCTACGAGTTCTTGCGCGTCTGGCACCTCGAGCCCTCGCTCACCGACCCGGACACCGTGTACGCCGGGGTCGAGGATGCGGCGCTTTTCAAGTCGACGAACGGCGGCACCTCATGGGAGGAGCTGTCAAGCCTGCGGACCCACCCGACCGCGCCAACGTGGGCGCCTGGCGCGGGCGGCCTGTGCTTGCACACGATCATCCTGGACCCGACCAACAAGGACCGGATCATCACCGCCATCTCGTCCGCCGGCTCGTTCCGGAGTGACGACCAAGGCAAGACCTGGAAGCCGATCAATCATGGCTTGAGGTCGTCCTACATCCCGGACCCCGACGCCGAGGTCGGCCATTGCGTCCACCACATCGCGATGCACCCGAGCCGCCCCAACACGCTGTTCATGCAGAAGCACTGGGACGTGATGCGCAGCGACGACGC
>DATCPU010000467.1:0-5811 GCA_036569925.1 Candidatus Dormiibacterota bacterium | reverse complement strand
CGTTTGCAGTGTGGAGAGCTGGAATGCGACGCAGTGATTTGACCTTGGCGGCTGTACTGGCAATCGTTTTGAGCGCTGCGTGCGGCAGCTCGCCGACCAGCAATCCCTCGCCCAACACCTCTACTCCAAGCGCCGCCGCCTCTCCAACCGCAAGCGCCAAAGCAGGCACGCTCGACCCCTGCCTACTCGTGACCAGGCAGGAGGCGTCAGCGCTCACGGGTATCGCCCTGGGAGCCGGCCAAGAGAAGACCATCGCCACCAACAATCAACAATGCATGTACGCCGGTCCCAGCGCGTACACCTTCACCGTCGGCGTAATTCAGGCCTCCAGCCCGACCGAGGCGCAAGCGGCCATGCAGGATGCGGTTGCATCGGTCCAAAGCCAGACTGACTTTTCGGTGACGGTGGGGCAGCTGCCGAGCTTCGCAGACGGCGGGGTCGTGGTTCAAGGCGGCGCGGCGGGCGCCCGGGTGGCTGGGATCTACGCGCTCCACGGCACTGTAGCCTTCGGGTTCGTCGCTTTTGGCGTCAACAAGCCGGTGCCGACCAACGCGGCGATGTTGCCCACGGCGACCGTGATGCTCGGCCGCCTCCCGTAATTGATCGCTCCTCCCAGGGGAGAGTGAGAGTGCGAAACTTGCGACGAAACTGACGATCAACCAACAGAGGAGAAGAGCGAATGTTCATGAGCATCAGGCGATACCAGATTGGCGAAGGTCAGCGCGACGAAGTGATCCAAATGGTCGACGAAGGGTGGACCGACCACCTGCGCAAGGAACCCGGATTCCTCAGCTACCACCTGGTCCCTGTCGAGTCCAACGAGCTCATCTCGATAACCGCGTGCATCGATGAGGACACCCTGGAGCGTGTGGTTCAGAAGAGCGGCGAGTGGGTGGGTACCCATCTCACTGCTTTAGAGGTGAAGCTCCTTCACTCGAGCCAGGGCAAGGTGGTGTCTCACCTCGGCGAATGAAGGCGAGGACCTGATCCTCACCAAGTCCAGCTTGTCCGTCGCGACGATCACGACCATAGTCGATGTCGTGGTCATGCCGGCGTGCTCGCCGCTCTCAAATAGGCGAGGACTGCCGCGACTCGGCGGCTCAGAAGCCGCTCCTCAGAGAGGCCGAGCTTGGAGAAGATCGTGTTCACATACTTCTCGACTGAGGACTCCGAGAGATGGAGGCCGCTTGCGATCGAAGAGTTCGACTTGCCCTCGGCCATCTCACGAAGGACCTCGACCTCGCGATTGCTGAGCAGGCGCAGCGGCGACTCCGCCTGACGCGAGCGATAGTCGACCAGACGCTCGACGACCCCGGAATCCACCACGGAGCGCCCAGCGGCGACCTCTCGCAATGCGTGAAGCAATTCGTCGAGCTCGCCGACGCGCGTCTTCAACAGATACGCGAGGCCTTCCGTCCCATCCTTCAGCAGCTGCACCGCGTATGCGGCGTCCGAGTGCTGCGACAAAACGACCACGCCGATCGCAGGATGCTTCTGCCGGATCGCATGCGCGGCCTCGATGCCCTCGACCCGGTGGCCGGGGGGCATCCTTATATCGGTCAGGACGGCGTCAGGGCGCATATCGTCGACCGCCCGCAGAAGCTCCTCGGCATTGCTCACGGCGGCAAGGACCTCGACCTCGCCCGAGTCCTCGAGCAGACGCCTCGTGCCCTCGCGCACAAGGTAGTTGTCCTCCGCGATGACCACGCGCAGGCGCTCAGACACTGGCCGCCCCATTCACTGGCAGGAAGGCGCGCAGCTCGGTGCCGTGGCCAGGCCGGCTGACCACCTCGACGTGTCCCCCCAACGCTGAGATCCTGTCCTCCAGCCCGCGCAAGCCGGACTTCTTGATCGCCGCGGGATCAAACCCTCTCCCATCGTCCTGGACCTCGACCACCAGCTGGCCGGGCTCGGTATGAAAGCGGACGAATGCGCGGGTGGCGGACGCGTATTTCACGATGTTGGCGAGGCCCTCCGAAACAAAGAAATAGGCAGCGCCCTCTAGCTCGAGCGGAAATCGCGCGCCACCTCCAAGCCCGTTGGCATGCACCTCGACTGGCACCGGCATCCGAGTCGCGCGCTCCTCGACAGCTTCGACCAGGCCACGATCCGTCAGGATCGCCGGGTGGATTCCGCGAGCCAGCTCCTGCAGACCCTCCAGCGCCCTCTGCGCGTCAATCTGAGCCTCGCGCAGCGTGGTTTCAGCCAGGTCGCGGTCTCGGCGCAGCTGGTTGCGGGCCAGGCCGAGGCGCGCCAGCACCCCGACCAGCTCCTGCTGCACGCCATCGTGGAGGTCACGCTCAAGACGGCGCCGCTCGAGCTCCTCGGCCTGCACCAACCGAGCGCGGGAGGCCGCAAGCTCCTCGACATTTTGTGAGAGCTCGGCGGCGAGCTGCGAGTTGCGGATGGCAAGCGCGGCCTGCCGGCCGAGCGTATTGAGGAGCTCCTGGTCAGCGGCGTTGTAGCGTCCGTCGGTTTTCGGACCGCATTCGATGATGCCGACCGCGCGGTCACCCTGCATGAGCGGTGCGGACAGATCCATGACGCCGGCGATTCCCGGATCGGTTCCGGCGGAGGCTATGGGCGTCCGCATGGGCCGGTCGAGAACCACACGCACCCAGCTCGCTCCCAGACCGGCCTGGACCGCAGCGGCAACGCTGCCTGCAACGTCTTCGGCGGCGATGGAGGACTGAAGACGCACGCCAAGTTGGCTGATGAGCTCGTAGCCGGTGAGACGTGGCCCGAAGACAATTCTGTCGGCGAATCTTTCCAGACGCCGCCGAGTGGGCTGGAAGAACAGCGTTGCTGCGATGGCGAGCACCACGGCAAGCGCCAGCGGTACCCTCTGCCCCACCGCGATACCGAACGTGGCGGCGACCAGGACGTAGGCCCCGGCAATGATTGCCCAGAGGGCGCCGTACACGACCGACCGGCGGATCACATCGTTGATGTCGAGGCCCCGGTGCATGACGATTCCCAATGCAAGACCGGCAGGGAGCAACGCCATCGTGCCCACGTACTGGATGGCGGCGATCCAGAACGGGATCGCCGGGGGCCCCGGCTCGATTGCCAGCAAGACCACGCTGATCGCGGACACAGACAGCGCATACAGGGGCCATTTGATCTGCCTCCGCTGTTCGGAGCCAAAGCGTCGATACCGCAACATCAGCAATGCCAGGGCCGGAACGACAACGAGCAGGGAGGCGCTGATCGCCGCGCCCGCAGCGCTACCGACTGGATCCAGCCCACGGACGTAAAGCGGGCTGGCCGCATCAAGGGGCACCCATCCGAACTGGTTCGTGCTTATCCGGGGCGATCCGAGCAAGTACACAAGCGCCAAGGGAACGAAAGCCAACGGCACTCCCCGAACGATCCACCGCTCGTACCGGCGCTGGAACTTTCCGTCCGGAAACGTCGCAAACACCGCAACGCCGGCGGCAGTGACGGCCCAACCCGCAGCATCCACGATCAGGACGGCGGCCCAGTCCTGCGCGAGCTCAGGACGCGTCATCGATGCCAGCGCAATTGCGTTCCCAATGCCTTTGCCAATCGCCAGGAGCGTGGTCATGAGCAGCAGGAGCCAGGCCGCGCGATTCGCCGGCCGCGCCATGTAAGCGAGCGCCCCGGCGAGATACCACGCGAGGCCGGTGCCGACGTCGACGGTGATACCCGACAGCTGGCCACCGAGGAGCCCGAGCACCACCGAAGCGACCAGGGCAAATGCGCCGGGCAGAAGCCACCACGCGTTGGCTGACCGAGCCGTCACCGCTACATCTTGGCCGCGAACGCCCCGAAAGTCGCGGAGGCTGACCGGAAAAAAAGGGCCCGGAAATCCTCAACCAAGTCCGCAGCCAGTTCTGCAGGGAGCCGGATAGGGCTTTTGCGGAGCGGAGCCTAGCTTGGCGGCGACGGGCTCTTGCGAGCTCGAACACCACTCACTGGAGGGCACCAATGCTCAAGATCTGGGATCCAACCAACTTCAGGCGGACGCTCGGAGGCCTCTGCCTCATCCTCGCGCCGATATTTTTCGCGATCGCGGAGATCACGTATCCGGCCAGCGACGGGAATGGCGCAGCGCAGCTCGACATCGCCGCCCGCAACCACGACGTGATGCTGGCTGACATCTACTTCGGGATCGCCTCGGCCATTCTGTTCATCCCCGCCGTGTTCGCGGTGCTGCACGTCACCCGGAGGCGCGGTGTCATCCTCGGTCACGTTGCGGCAATCCTCGTCATTGCCGGTGTGTGCCTCGCACACCTCGCCCTCGGCGGGTTGCAGCTGATGCTCTGGGCGATGGCAGGTGATGTCGCCGACCGCCAGGTCATGGCTTCGTTTATCGACAAGACTCAGCAGAATGCCGCCGGCCTGCCACTGGTTCTGGGGCATGAGCTCTTCGCCTTCGGCATCATCGTCCTCGGCATCGCGATCTGGCGCTCCGGCTTCGGTTACCGGTGGGCAGGGCCTGCCATTGCCGTTGGAGTCGTGATCGACATAGTGGGCGGAACTGTGGGCCTTCCCGACCCGTATGTCAGCATCATCAGCGACGCCATATTCGTCACCGGCCTGGCCGCCGTCGGACTGAGGGTGCTGCTGACTCCAGACACCGAGTGGCAGAGCGAGCAGGCGACCCCCCGGCAGGTTCCGGCAGTGGGCGCAGCAATTCGCCAGCCCTCCTGAATTCAAGACCGAGGCCCGGGCGTCAATGCCCGGGCCTTTCGCCTAGACCCTGGCGCGGAGTCGCGGCCGTATGGCTTCGGCCAGCCTCACGACCAGATAGGTGGCGAAGGCCAGGGTGGTGATGAAGAAGCTGACTGGGTGTGGTGAGAAGAACGCGATCGCCAGCCCGAACCACGTGAAGGCCAGGGCAAGCAGGATCCCGATCCCGATGGCGATAGGCGGCCGGCTCGAGAACCTCACGGCGATCGCCGCGGGGGTGACGATCAGGGCGAAGATCAGCAACACGCCCACCACCTGAACCGCCTCGCTAACCGCCACCGCGAGGATGGCCATGAAGATGATCGAGAGGGCGGTCACCGGCACGCCTCTGGCGCCCGCGAGATCCTCGTCGACTGAGGAGAACAGGAGCGGGCGGTAAACCGCGATCAAGGCAGCGATTGTGATCACTCCGGCCGCAAGGGTGGCGAGCACGTCCGAGGTACTGATGCCGAGGATCTGGCCGAACAGCAGCGCATAAGCCTCGGTCGCGTAGCCGCGATAAAGCGAGATGAAAAGCACCCCGAGACCGAGCGCCCACGCGAGCACGATTCCGATGGTGACGTCGCGGCCGCGCAGCCGGTTCCCCAACGCCCCTATCGCGATGCCCGCGCCAAGTGTGAACGCGAGGAGGCCGACGATCGGGCTGAGCGCCAGCACCACAGCGCCGGTGGCGCCGGCAAAACCGATGTGCGAAAGAGCATGCGCCGCGAACGCCGAGCCACGCAGCACGACGAAGTAGCCGATGGCACCGGCCACGATGGCGACGACAGTGCCGGCCTCGAACGCGTGGACCATGAACTCGTAGTGGAAGAGCAGCGCCAGATCGTCGAGAGGATTCCAGCTCGGGTCAGTGGCCGCGGCCATCAGGATCAGCTCATGCATGCGGGTGACTCGTCTCTTCTTCGAGACCCACCACGAAGACGCGTCCCAACTTATCGCGCAGAACCTCGACCGGTGCCGAGTAGATCCTCGAAAGCGTTTCCGATGTGATGATGTCGGCGGGCTTGCCCATCGCGAGGTTGCCCTGGGCGATGTACAGGACGTGGTCGATGTGAGGCAGCAACGGGTTCACGTCGTGCGCGATCAGGAGCACAG
>DATCPU010000466.1:0-6948 GCA_036569925.1 Candidatus Dormiibacterota bacterium | reverse complement strand
ACCTGTGGTGTCTGGAGGCGAGTTCTGGAAGGTGCCGTTGTCCGCGAAGCTCAATCCAGACTTGTTCAGGCCGTTGAAGACGGAGTTGAGACTTCTGGGGCCGGACGGTACGAGCACTCGCCCGGCCGTGGGCTGCAGGTGGGCGGAGGAAAGTCTTCGCAATGGGAGGCGAGGTCCCCTTGGCTTCGACGGAGCAGAGTGAGGCGCCCGGGCGGTCCGCGTCCCCGGTGCCGGCCAGTGCGCTGGGGAGGCCGCGGCGGCGGATGTCAACACCCCGGAGGTGAGAAACAGGATCGCCGCAAGAAACCCCGGTATCGCCCTCTTCGCCATTGGGAGAGCCATGCTACCGGCCGCGCGGGAATCCATGCCACTATTGCCCAACCGGGGTTCTCGCTAAGCGTTGGCTCGCCCCGCTTCTGTCGTCTAGACTGCACCCCCTGCCTGGTCCCAAGCCTCGCTCACGACTCCTCCTGGCCATGCGGATCGGAGTGGCTCTCGTGGTCCTGTTCGGGGCTATGGCGGTAGCGCCCGCCCATCTCAACTCTCTAGCCGCAACCACTCCATCACCAACCCCTTCGCTTGCGTCACCGTCTGCTGCACCGAGTGACCCGGCCGCGGATCAATCGCCCGTGCCTGCGATGCAGAGCACCCCCGGAACCCGTTCGCCTCAGCTCGGGCCGTTTACCGCAACCCAGCCGCTTGACCCGACCACTCCCGCCGTGAAGCCGCGCGAAGTGTTCGGCTTTGCCACGGCGGGCATCCTCAATGACCCGACGATCGGATACCGGAGCTGGAACTTCGACCTGTTGACCACTGTCGCCTTCTTCGCGCTCAAGGTGCAATACAACGGCACCCTGGTCGGTGATTCGAGTGTCGACGTATGGAACTCGAGCGTTCTTACCGGACTGGTCAACACCGCTCACGCGCACGGCGTGAAGGTCGTCGTGACCATCGTCGGGCCACACGTGCCCGCGGACCAGTGCGATGCCCTGTACAACCGCGCAACCACCATCTCGCAAATCGTGAACCAGGTGACTTTGAAGGGAGTCGACGGCGTCAACATCGACTACGAAGGCCAGCTGCAGACCTGCACGAACAACGATCCAACGCTGAACCAGTCAAACCAGTCGCTCATAACCGCCCTGGCACGCGACTTCCGCGCCGCGCTCGATGCGGTCCGGCTCGGCTATTACCTGTCGATTGACACCTACTCAGGATCAGCGGCCGGAACCGACGGCTACTTCAACATCCCCGACCTTGCCAACTATGTCGATTCGTTTTTCATCATGGCCTACGACATGGACTTTTCCGGATGGAAGCGAGCGGGTTGCACCAGGTACTGCATGAACCCAGTCTCACCGCTCAGCATCTACAACTACAACGACACCGCGTCTGTGAGCCAGTACTCGGCGGTGGCCGGTGCCGGCAAGGTCGTGCTCGGACTGCCTTACTACGGGAGGGTCGCTTGCGTCGCCAGCCCGGTGGCGCACGCGTACCCAACGGGTCCTCTTGCCTCGGTGACTTACCTGGAGGCCGCAGCCGTGCCCGGCTCCCCCGATGTAAAACCAGGCACCTACAAACGACATCGCGATGCCACCGACCCTGCGGGCCTGGAGCGTTGGGATTCCTGGTACGACACCAAGCTCCGTTGCTGGAGGGAGATGTATTGGGACGACATCACCTCGCTCGGTACGAGGTACAACCTCGTCAACAGGTCGAACATCCGCGGCGTTGGTTTCTGGACCCTCACTTATGGGGGAGGAGCGCCCGAACTATGGGATCTCCTGTCCAGGTATTTCCAGGTGTGGTCTGCCGGATACGACATGACGCAGACACCGACCGCGTGGGTGAAGGCTCAGCCGCAGACCTTCCCAATCAGCGTCACGAACAGCGGCACCTTCACCTGGCCTTCAGGGGGAGCCAATCCGGTGATGCTGCACCTGCACTTCACGACGCGCACGGGAGGTCCGGCGGCAAGCTCGAGCTGGCTGAAGAGCTACTCGTTCACGCTGCCCGCGGACGTGCCGCCCGGAGGCAGCACAACCATCAACGTGACTGTCACCGCGCCGGTGACGACCGGCTCGATGTATCTCGAGGCGGAAATGTTCAAGAACCAGCAGTTTTGGTTCACGCAGTGGCAGTCGCTACCGGTGACGGTCGCGCCGCCGACCTGGATCGCCGCCTATGACATGAGCCAGGTGCCGGCGTCGTGGAAGACCGGCCAAACGCAGACCTTCGCGGTGAGCCTCACCAACACTGGGAACATGCCTTGGCCCTCAGGTGGATCCAACCCTGTGCAGCTGGACATGCATTTCACGAGGTCACCTGGAGGCTCGGCCAACATCGCCAAATGGCTGACCAGCGCGATCTATCCCCTGACGGCGGACGTGCTCCCCGGGCAGAGCACGACGCTTACCGTTTCGACGACGGCTCCCACGACCAGCGGTTACCTCTACCTGGAGGCCGAGGCGTTCAAGAACCAGCAATTCTGGTTCAGCCAATGGAAGCCCCTGGCCGTCGCGGTTTACGGAGCGTGGGGAGCGAGCTACGACCTGAGTCAGGCGCCGGCCACCTGGGCGGTGACCCAGACGAAGTCGTTTCAGGTGAGCATGACCAACCAGGGGACGCAGACGTGGCCGTCCGGCGGATCCAACCCGGTGGAGCTGAACCTTCACCTCACGACCATCCCAGGTGGCTCGGCCAAGATTTCCAGCTGGCGGGTCAGCAAGTCGTACGCACTGACTTCAGACGTGGCGCCGGGCGCGAGCTTGACCGTCACCGTCAGCATGACGGCGCCGGCCACGGGCGGCACCATGTACCTCGAGGCGCAAATGTTCAAGAACCAGCAGTTCTGGTTCGAGCACTGGGCCAATGTGCCGGTGACCATCCTTCCGGCTTTTACTGCCGCTTACGACATGTGCCAGGTGCCGACCGCATGGTCTCCAGGACAAAGCCAGGCGGTGACGGTCCTGTTGAACAACCTCGGAAGCCAGACCTGGCCCTCGGGCGGCGCCAACCCTGTGCAGCTCGATCTGCACTTCACGACTGCGCCTGGCGGTTCAGCGGCCATCTCAAAATGGCTCACCAGCGAGATCTTCACCCTGCCCTCCGACGTAGCGCCCGGGGGCAGCGTGGCGGTCACCGTGACAGCCAAGGCGCCGGCGACCTCAGCGTCCGTGTACTTCGAAGCGCAGATGTTCAAGAACCATCAGTTCTGGTTCCAGCAATGGAACTCCTCGCAGGTCAGCGTGGGCTCGCTTGCGTGGGGGGCGAACTACAACCTGTGCGCGGCACCGCGAACCTGGACCAGCGGGCAGAGCCAGACCTTCCAGCTGACAGTGACGAACGGCGGCAGCGAGATCTGGCCCGCCACCGGCACGAACTCGGTGCGCTTGAATCTGCACTTCACCAGCCGGCAGGGCGGCTCGGCGGCGATGACCGGCTGGTTGGTCAGCTACAGCTTTGCGCTGGCTGCCGACCTCGCGCCAGGCGAAAGCGCGACACTGACGGTGTCCCTCGCCGCCCCCACTACAACGGGGTCAATCTATCTCGAGGGGACGCTCTTCAAGAACCACGAATTTTGGTTCCAGCAGTGGCAGGGGGTGCCAATCACCGTCGGGTAGCAGGGCCACTTACACGCATCCCGATATGCCCGGCGCGAAATGCATCACAAAAGTCCGGATCACCCTGAGCGACGGCACTATCACGCGGCAGCCCGCCTCGGCCGGGGTCACGAAGCGGTTTACGCCGAAGGCCTGGCTCTGGTAAATCAGCGTGCCGTCGCCGGCCTTGTAGGCCGACAGGCCGCCGTCGCTTACGACCCACACCGCACCCGCAGCGACGATGGGCGGACCAAAAGTGGCACCGCCGCCGGCACTCCAATCGGGCGACGCGCACGTGAGGTGGCAGGGGCTGAAGGACGGAGTCGACGTGTTCACCTTGAGCGCCACCAGGCCCTTGCCCTCGCACTCGAGGTATACGAACGGGGCGGCGTATGCGAAGCCTCCAAACGTCGCATCGGAGCTCGCGCCCAAACAGACATCGGCCTGCCTGTATCCGGTGGCGCTGGGATACAGCTGGCCGTTGACGCCGCCCAGGTTCGTCGGGTCGACGAGAAAGCCGCCACCGTGCTTGCCGGCCGTGAAAGCAAGGGTGGGGCTGATCAGCACAAGGCTGGCGGAACCGAGGTCTGAGTCAGGCGCGCACCAGTTGGCCTGCCAATCCTGCGGCTCGAAGACTGACGGCGATGTCAGCGTGGGGCTGACGCGGACCACCGCGTCGCTCATCGTGGTCCCAGCACATGGGATGGCGTTACCGGTGGCGAAAAAGACGTTATGGGAGCTGTCGTCGACCACGATGCCGCCCGCCGCCCATATGCCCTCGCCACCATCGGCGGTTCGCAAAATCTTCTGGGCGCTGATGCCGTCCGTCGGGACGCCGACGACCCACCCGTAATACGGAGTGTTGCCGTCGAAGCAGTCGCCCGCGCGCCCGCCGAACGGCACGTATACGTACCCGTTGGCCAAAGCTAGCGCGCCCCGCTCCTGCTCGATCGTCCAGTCAAAGCCGGTAGGGGAAAGGACCTGGTCGAGCAGCGTAGCGCCGGTCACGAGGTCCAGCCCGAAAAGGTGATATCTCGGCGTCGCACCATGAATCTCCGCCACCGCATAGACGCGCTTGGCTACCGTGTCGATCACGGGCGTGCCGAGGATTCCGGTCGGCGTCACGTTGCCGCACCGCCAACCAGCGCCCTGTGGCGTTCCGAGATGCTTGCTCCACAAGGTGGAGCCGTCGGCCTGGTTCAGCGCGTAGACAGTGTTGTTGAGCGTGGCGGTGTAGACGATGCCGCCGAACACCACGGGCGATGCGTAGACCTGCCCGTCCAGGTTTGCCGACGTCCAGCCCGTGCTGACAGAGACCACGGCCGGCAAGGTCGGGTCGTAGCCGGTGTGAGCGTTGTCGCGGTGATAGCTTGGCCAGTCGCCATTCGAGGCGATCGGGATCAGGGGACCCTTGGGCGATGGAGCCCGGGGCGAGCGGCCGATGACAACTCCAATGGTGATGGTCAAGGCCACCAGAACCAGCGCCACGCCGAGAGCGACCCGGATCTGCGTGCCCCGCATCGTCAATCACCCTAGCGGGTCGTTGACGCGCACACAAAGCCCCTGGCCGGCGGCTTAAGCCCCTGCTAAACGCGGCTGTTGAGCTTGGTTGACATTGTGCCGCTTCGGGTGGAGACTCTGTCAGTCGCGGTCCGGGGTAGGGAGAGTTGGGAATGAGAAAGGTAGGGCTGAGCGCGGCCGCCGGCTTGATGCTTCTGGCAGCTTCTGGCGTCAGCGTGCTGGGGGTATCCGCTTCGGGGTCTCCTGCCATACCAAGTCCCCTGGCGCATTCGGCGGGGCCGAGGTCACATCAGACCGCCGGTCCGGCTCTTGGCCCGCGAGTATCGGCGTCAACGGCTTCGACCCCGATTTGTGACGGCGCGTTCCATGTCGTCGCCAGCCCAAACGGTACAGGCAACAACGTCCTTCAAAGCAACACCGTCATAAACGCGAACGACGCTTGGGCCGTCGGCACGACAAGCGCCACGTCCACCTCTAGCCGGACGCTCGCCGAGCACTGGAACGGAACGAGCTGGAGCATCAAGGCGACCGCCAACCCGGACACACGCCACAATCGGCTCCTCAGCGTCAGCGCAGTCTCGTCCAACGACATTTGGGCGGTGGGCTACTACGACATCAATGCCACCAACCTGCACGATCTGGCCACGCTCGCTGAGCACTGGAACGGGACCAGCTGGAGCAAGGTCACAACCGTCAACCCGACGGTGGGTGCCCTCTTCCTTGGCGTCACGACGATCGCCACGAACGATGTCTGGGCCGTGGGCCAGTACTTCAACTTCGGCACCTTTTCATGGAACACGCTGACCGAGCATTACAACGGCAGCACCTGGTCCGTCGTCCCGAGCGCCAACTCGAGCACGCTCGATTACAACGAGCTGGACACGATCTCAGCCTTCAGCAGCACGGACATATGGGCGGTCGGTTTACACGCGCCGGTTAACGGAGACGGGAGCCTCGGAACATTTCAGTCTCTGGCTGAGCATTGGGATGGGATCTCGTGGACGGTCGTTTCGACGCCTAACACAGCCACCGGCGACAACGCCATCGTCGGGGTCAATGCTCTCGAGGCAAACCACGCCGTCGGGGTTGGCTCTGGTAACTTCGTCAACGGCTCGGCCCCTGAGCAGGCCGAGGCGTGGAACCTCACGCTCGGCGGCTCCACCAACGTTGTGTTGAACGCCTCGCCGTCGGACAACGGTTTCGAGTCCGTAGCGAGGTCAGGGGACGGCGTATGGGCGGTCGGCTTCGCATCAGCCAACACCTCGAGTCCCCTCCAGGCCATGGTCTGGCAAGCGAACTGGAATACCGGCACGCACACCTTGACATGGGCCGCCTCCCCGGGTGCGAGCGACAGTCCAAGCTCGACCTTCAACTTTCTCACCGGGGTGGCAGCAGTTTCGCCAAGCGTCTTCTGGGCGGTCGGGACCGAGGACACCAACACGAACGTGGACCAGACGCTGACCGAGGTGTACTGCGGCCTGCACTTCACGGTGAGCGCCCCGGGCACCGCGGTGCCGGGCACCCCATTTTCGGTAACCGTCACCGCGAAGAACGCTGACAGCTCGACTGCGACCGACTATCTCGGCACCATCCACTTCACCAGCAGTGATTCCCTTGCCACGCTGCCTGGCAACTACACCTTCACGCCGGGCGATGCCGGAACGCACACCTTCTCTGGAGTCGTTCTGAGGCGCCTAGGCAACCAGTCCATCACAGCGAGCGATACCCTCACTCCGTTTGAGACGGGCTCGACCACCGTCTCAGTGGCGTGTGTCGGGGCCTGCCCGTCGCCGGCCGGGACGCCCGGCAGCCGCGCTGTATTGCC
>DATCPU010000465.1:0-2811 GCA_036569925.1 Candidatus Dormiibacterota bacterium | reverse complement strand
TTGCTGGGTCGTGGAACTGGTGAGTTTGGGGATGCAAGAGGCCCCAGAGCATGCCCGCCACTTATGCCCCAGGGCCTCGATGTAACGACTCGAATATTACGCGCAGGCTTTTCAGCTTGTCAACCCCCAAAACACAAGATGTTTGGTGTCAGATGGCCCTCGAGCCCCACATGTAGGTGGATTACCTGTGCATAACCCTGGTGACTCGTGAGGCACAGGTTGGGTATTGGCTGGGGAAAACCTGGCAAAACCGCCTCTACGGGTTCGTGTCGACTAAAGCGAGACCTAACTCCGAATACGTGGCCTGTCCGCGCTCTGACAAGGCGCCCTGCGCGCGCCCGGCGGGCTCTGTGGAAATCTCCCCGTTTCCTGGGTCGGAGACCTGGACGCTCTGGGCCGAGGCACGGATCCTGGCCGACACCTGCTTGCCCTCCCCGTAGGCGTTCTGGAGCATCGTGACGGCCCGCTGCAGCTTGTTCTCGAGCACGCTCTCGAGGGTGTCAAGATGCCTCTCCACGTCGATCAGGGCCGACTGCAGCTTCTCCATGTCGACGCTGCGGGCGAACTGCAGATGCAGCTGGTAGAGGGTGAGGAGGTAGGGGAGGGCCATCGCATAGCCGACCACCATCACGTGGCGCTGGTGGGCGCCGACGATGGCGCCGCGGCATACGTCGTAGGCGGCGTCCGGGATGACCGCCAGGACGAATGGTGAGGTCGTCGCGGGATCGATGTACTGGCTGACCTCGCGCACCCTCCGTTCGACCTCGCGCTCCACCTGGGCGGTCAGCTGTGCGCGGCGCGGCGCATCCAGTCCCGGCTCCGCCAGCTGCTCCAGGGCATTGCTGGAGACCCACTTGGAGTCGATCGGCAGCAGCTTGCCGCCCGGCAGCCGGAGCGCCAGCTCAACCACCTTGCCGCCCACCCAGACGTTGCGCTGGAGCATCTCCGGCGGGAGCGCCTTGAGGGTCTCCTCGAGGATGTTCTCTCCAGCGGCGCCGCGCGTGGAGCTGCCGGCGATGACGCTCTCGAGCCGCCTCAGGCTGGCGCGTGCCTCATCCTCGACCGGCTGCCGCGCGGTGATGGCTGAGCGCAGGCCTTCTACGACCGACTGGGTCTGGGTGAGCCGCTCGCGGAGCTCGGCCGCCTGGGACTCCTGGGTCTGGCCTCCCGAGTCGAGGCGCATACGAAGCTCGGCCACGTCGCGAACCTGACCGTCGGCACGCCTGACCAGGCCCCAGACCAGAGCGGCGACGACGCCGACCGCAAGCAACACACATACAAGGAGGAGGGCGAACAAGAGTTCGAGCAGCGACATGTTGGGCATTGTAGTCCCGGAAGTGGGCATAAACAAGCCTGTTAATCTGACTTTGGTGGCACACCCCGAACCCCTGACCGAGAACCAGCCTGCGCCCGACCGAATCCCGCTCGAAGAGGTCTACATGCGCATGGCCGAAGAGCTGGCGAAGCGGTCGACGTGCGCCCGCTTGCAGGTGGGCAGCGTGATCACCTCGGGGGACCTGACTCAGGTTTTGGGCATCGGCTACAACGGCAACGCCCGCGGGCTGCCGAACCGCTGCGACTCGAGCCAGCCTGGTTCATGTGGGTGCATCCACGGGGAGTTGAACAGCCTGGTCAAGGCCGGCGCGCAGCTGCCGGGCAAGCTCATGTTCGTGACCGCGTCGCCGTGCGTCATGTGCGCCAAGTCCATCATCAACTGCAACGTCGCGCGCGTGTACTACCGCGACGCGTACCGCGACCCGGCCGGGCTCGATGTGCTTCGCCAGGGCGGGGTCGAGGTCGAGCACTACGACCAGTGGCGCGATCGCTGGCGCTGAAGACGCGGGCCGGCAGGCGGCCATTCGGGCACTTTTGGTCGCGTCGCGTTGGGTTGAGTGCGCCATTCGGGCACAAATGGCTGTCCTTAGCTCAGCGCACGATCTCCCAACCCGATTCTGTTTGCACCATCCTCGGCTCGACTGTCGGTATCTCGCCTAGACCCCTGGCCCGGGATAGCAGCTTGGCCGCGTCCTTATCGGACGCCACCGACTCGAGCACGGCCCGCGTCGCGTAGACCAGCGTGAGCTCTTGGCTCGCAAGTGCTTTCTGAGGTTCGATCCACAGCCAGTCAGTAACCTCGCCCGCCTGTGGGGTGACGACCTGATCGGCGGGCAGTAGGGCCAGGAAGAAGCGCGCGTCGTACCGGCGGCGCAGCAGGGCCGGCGTCACCCAGCGGGCGAATATGACCAGCTGGTCGAAGGCGGGCTCGAGGCCGAGCTCGCGTAGGGCCTCGCCAAACGTTTTCCCGTTTTCAATCAGGCTCCGCACCTTCTCCGAGTCGGCCTCGCGCGCAAACCGCTTGCCCTGGCGTGCGAGCAGGATCCCGACTTCCTCAAAAAGCTCTCGTACGGCGGCCGCGCGGATCTCGTCGCCGGAAGCCTGGTCGTCCGCGTGCACCGTGCCTCCCGGAAACACATACGCGCCGGGAGCGAAGTCGGCGCCTCCGGGCCTGCGCATCAGCAGAAGCTCCCACGGTTCGGCGCCCCGGACGAGAAGCACTGTGGCCGAGTGGCGTGGGGTGACGGGCGGTCCGTCGTTGATGGCCCCGGGCGGCAGCATCTGATTAGGATGCGGGAGTGGACCTCGGAATTGCCGGCAAGGTGGCGCTGGTCACCGCCGCCACGCGCGGCATCGGACTCGGCATTGCGACCGCCCTCGCGGCCGAGGGCGTGCGGGTCGCGGTCGCGGCTCGCACGGAGGCCGACGTCAAACGCACAGCCGAGGCGATCCATGGCGCGGGCGTCGTCGCCGACC